>JAUZQA010000667.1 GCA_030705665.1 Bacillota bacterium | reverse complement strand
CTTTTACCATATTAACTTTTGAGATAAGATGGTAAAATAAGAAAGTGATTTTTGGACAAGGGAAAAAATTAAATCAATAACTTATATTGGAGAGATTAAAGTGGAAAATTGCTTGATTGTAAAAGATGTATCTTTTGAAAATATTGATGAAGCACAGCGTTCATATCAATGTATATTAACTTTTTTGGGTGGGGAAAAAGCACGCTTGTTTTGTAAGGAAAATATAGACACTAAGAAAATGTTTCCATTTTATGTTGCCGTAATGAACGGGACATGTCCTTGCTGCAAAAAGCCGAATTGTGCTAGTTTAGAATCGAAGAAGGGCATGCTTTTTGAGCAAGTATTAAAACTTAAGCCAGCTGCAGGAGAATTTGAAACTATTCAACCTTCAGTATTATCAGCTAACTGATTTAAAGGTAATTATATAACCAGCAAAAAAAGGCGATTCCTTAGGGAATTGTCTTTTTTGTGTTTTAAAATATAGAAAGAGAAACAAAACGCTATTATATCGAGTAGCTTTTTTGGGCAAGAAATATTTTTATAGAAAAATATTGAGATAAATATCCTTTTACAAGTATATTAAAGACAAATAGGTTTTTAAGATGGAGAGTGCCATTGAAGTGAAGGTATTGACGGTTGAAAATTTAGTTCGAAAATTTTCATTGAAAGTATTAACAGGAGAAAATCAATTGCAAAGAGTAATTAAGCAATCACGGTCCCATCGGCCGGGTTTGGAATTCGTAGGTCACTTTGATTTTTTTCCAACTGAACGTGTTCAAATACTTGGTAGAAAAGAAATTACTTATTTACATAAGTTAAGTATAGAGGAGCGTCAGACACGAATCGGTAATATTGTTAAATACCACCCGCCTTGCTTTATCGTTACTGCGGAACAAAAAGGGCTGACATATTTAACACAGTATTGTGAAGAAGAGGGAATCCCGTTATTATGTACAACCGAGCCCCAAATAACTTCTGAATTCATTACGAAACTTGATGCTTATATGGTAAAAGCATTAGCCCCAGAGATTGCAATACATGGGGTTTGTATAAATGTTTATGGAATGGGCATATTACTTCGGGGAAAATCCGGAGTCGGCAAAAGTGAAACAGCACATACCATGATAGGTCGAGGTCACCGTCTGGTGGCTGATGATATCGTTGTATTAAAAAAACTCAGTCATCGGACGATTCTTGCTACCCATGATGGGAAAACGAAGGAATTTCTCGCTCTAAGAAGCATCGGGCTTTTGAATGTTGTCCGCTTATATGGGAGAAAGGCATTTCAGGATGAAACGAGAATTGAGCTCGATATTGAACTGACAAAGTGGCAAAAAAATTCCCTTAATAATGAATTGGATCATGAACTTAAGTATACAGAGTACATGGGGGTTCGTATTCCACATATTGAGATACAGCTCCAACCTGGCCGTGATGTGGCGGGGTTAATTGAAGCTGCGGCTAATAACTGGCTTTTAAAGAAGGAAGGGTACAGCGCAGTAGAAGATTTTATGAGACGGCTAGAATCTGATTCGAGCTGGTAATAGTCTATCTAAAATAAAAACAGAAGAACAGCGGACTATTGAAGTCCGCTGTTTTTTCTTGGTTGATTAGAAATGGACATCTTTTAAGTTAGTCTAAAAAGGGGAGACAGATGAAGGACAAAACCAAGCTGGGAAATACGGGGAATGTCCTTCATGTATGATGATTACCACAGTAGTGTCCGAAGTTTAGGGATCTTCTAACAAATAGTTTCTCGACAATCTAAAAAAACAGCGGACTTTCTACAATCCGCTGTTTTTTTAATGATTTCCTTTGATTTTCAGGAAACCTTCAGCGTATCCTCAAGTCTGTTTCAGTTTACAGGTGCATTATAAACACAGGAATTAATAAGAGCGCAGATTCAAGCGGCAGGCTTGGGCGAATAACTGACATTTTACAAAGTAACGTTTTAAAAGTAAGAGGAGGAATGGTATATGAGCCAACTCATTCAATATTCAATTGTGGTACCTGTCTACAACGAAGAAGAAGTGATTCATGAAACCTATCGGCGGTTAACGGAAGTCATGCGTTCAACGGGAGAAGCTTATGAACTTATCTTTGTGAACGATGGCAGCAGAGATCGTACAGCAGAGATTCTTAAAGAATACAGCAAGAAAGACGAGTCAGTCATTTTACTGGACTTTTCGCGGAATTTTGGCCATCAGATTGCCATCACCGCAGGAATGGATTATTCAAGAGGGAAGGCAGTTGTTGTGATTGACGCTGACCTGCAAGACCCGCCAGAGCTTATATTAGAAATGATTAAAAAATGGAAGCAAGGCTACGATGTCGTTTATGCCAAACGAACAAAACGAAAAGGAGAAACGTTTTTTAAAAAACAGACTGCCAAGATATTTTACCGATTTTTACATTCGATGACGGATATTGACATCCCGCTTGATACAGGAGATTTTCGGTTGCTTGATCGAAGAGTTTGTGATCAAATGAACAACCTGCATGAAAAAAATCGATTTGTACGAGGGTTAGTGAGTTGG
>JAUZQA010000666.1 GCA_030705665.1 Bacillota bacterium | reverse complement strand
TTCGTTAATACGATGTTTGTTTCGCTCATTTCTTAACGCCTCCCGCCCATGATAAGATTTCTTTTTCGTCAAACATGATTTGCTCATAATGACGCCATTTTTTCTTAAGGTAACCATATCCTTTTGTCGTGCGGTAATCCTTATTATCTAACCGTTTCAAAATGGCTTTTTCTTCAATACTTAATCCTCTGATATGTTCACGATTCACAATCCAAATATCTGCAACAGGTTCACGGCGCATAAAGTTCTCTTGTGCCATGATCAGTGCCATGTCTGCATTCGGTGCTAACAAACTAAATTGATGCTGGAATGGTGAGCTTGGTGTACGTCTGCTGAATACTTCAAATTCCTGATAAAAAGTTTTCTCTTGACTCATTTTTATCTTCTCCCCTCATTAACCTTTGACTGCGCTTAAAGCATCGCGCACCCATGCATTATAGTCGTACGATGTTTTCCGTAAGTTCAATCTTGCTTGAGAACGAGGTCCTTGGTTCTTCATAATTAGTTTCAATTTACTCCAATCAGGCTCCTGATAAACCCAAAGCTGCTGCTCCTCGTCATAATAAAGGGTTGGATCTGGAATCGTTAAGCCTAGGGAAAGTATGCGTGGAATATATTTTGTGAGGTAGGCTTGTCTTAGTTCTTCATTTGAACTGGAACGAATTTTATATTTGATGGTTACATCTTGTTTACTTGTACCAGTAGTCGTGCTGCTTGCAGGTCCAAAGAATGTAAGAAGCGATTCCCACCATCTGTTTAAGGCATCTTGAACCATCGCTTTTTGTTCTGCTGTTCCTTCGGCAAGTGCCATGATGATCGCTTCACCATGTTGAGCATGGAAAACTTCTTCTGCACAAATCCTTTGTAATGCTCGGCAGTATGGTCCATATGAAGCGCTTAGCATATTTGTTTGTGTAATGATCGCTGCTCCATCAACGAGCCAGCCAATAATTCCGGCATCTGCCCATGATCTTGTTTCCATATGGAATACATTGTGAAACTTTAAATCTCCATTAAATAAATCAATCATGAGGTCGCCGCGATTTTTGCCATATGGCTTCAATAAGTCTTCTGCAACCCTTAGCAGCAATTGTCCATGGCCCATTTCATCCTGTACTTTCGCCATAATTCCTAATTTACGATAAAGGGAGGGAGCTTTCGGAACCCATTCTTTTTCTGGCAGTGCACCCATAATCTCACTAATTCCATGCATGGAAATTAACTTGATAAGGGTCAAGCGATATTCTTCCGGCATCCAGTCATCGGGTTCAATTTTTTCTCCTGCTTCAATCTTTGCAATAAATTCTTCTAAGTGTTGTTGCTCGGTCAACTCTCTTTCAAGAATGCTCATTAATTTACCACCTCTCCAATTTATATAACGTGAATATAACGTTATTATATTTTATCGTTATATTTAATGCAATAATTTTCTGTAAATTTTTAATTTTAAAATTTTATCTTATGTAATCCACTACGCTCACCTAGCTTTAAATATACTTAGGCAAGCGTAGTAACAGCATTTAATAACCAATATCTGTTATAAAGGTGATCTAACGTTATACTTAAACAGTTGCTGCTTCGTTCTTCCTTTTATCAACGATCCGAATCGCTTTTCCTTCGGAACGCGGCAGACTCTTTGGTTTATTAAAGATAACATCCATCGTGACTAAACAGGTTGATTTCATTTGATGTTGAATTTTTCGCTTTAGCTTCGCAACCTTTTCGTGTTTTAAGTCTTCACCAATTTCTTGATATAAACTATTTTCAATCTCAACATGTAATTCAACGCTGTCAAGACTTCCGTGTTTAACCAAATGAATTTGGTAATTTGGAATAAGTCCTTTAATTTGCAAAAGGACGCGTTCAATTTCAGAAGGAAACACATTTACACCGCGGACAATAATCATATCGTCTGTCCGGCCCAGTAATCGGGACATACGTGTCGTTGTTCTGCCGCAAACGCATTTTTCTTTTGTAATCGAAGCAATATCTCCTGTACGGTAGCGAATAACTGGAAACGCTTCCTTAGTTAAGCTTGTAAAAACAAGCTCGCCAACTTGTCCATCTTCAACGGGTTCTAAGGTTTTCGGGTCAAGAACTTCTACTAAAAAATGATCATCTGCGATGTGCAGGCCAGCTTGCGCTTCATGACATTCAATGGCAACTCCTGGTCCCATTACTTCACTTAAGCCGTAAATATCGACCGCTTTGATATTAAGCTTCTTCTCAAGTGTTGCCCTCATTTCTTCTGACCATGGTTCTGCACCAAAAATTCCGTATTCAATGCTTGTTTCTCTTGGGTCCATTCCTAATTCTTCCATTTTCTCTACGATATTTAGAATATAAGAAGGAGTTCCGCAAATTCCTCTTGGTTTAAAATCTTCAATTACAGTGATTTGTCTCTCCGTATTACCACCCGAGATTGGCACACATGCAGCACCAAGTTCCTCAGCACCATGATGGAGACCTAATCCACCAGTAAATAATCCATAACCATACGCATTATGAAAAACATCAGACTTCCTGCCACCCGCTGT
>JAUZQA010000665.1 GCA_030705665.1 Bacillota bacterium | reverse complement strand
TGAATGATGGTTGGCATGATGTGCATCACTCCTTTGATAAAAAGCCCGCTTAATTCAGAACTCTCTGGGGATAAGTAAATTATACTCTATTGTGGGAGCGAAATTTGATACAATTCTGTGAATAAAAAACGTTTAGGAGATAATAAATATGAATATGGAAGAAAAACTGGTAGACCGCTTAATAAAAAAAAACTGGCACATATCTTTTGCTGAATCATGCACGGGCGGGAAAGCATGTGCACAAATAGTAAATGTCCCCAACGCTTCAAAAGTATTAAATTGCAGTTTTATTACCTATTCCAATGAATCAAAGATACAATTTCTTCATGTAAACCCCAAAACAATTGAGGAATATGGTGCTGTTAGTGAAGAAGTTGCACAAGAAATGGCGTTAGGAGCTGCTAATGCAGCAAATGCGGAGATTGGAGCAGGCATAACAGGCATAGCCGGGCCAGCGGGAGGCACAGTTGAAAAGCCTGTCGGGATGGTTTGTTTTGGAATCCAAATTCATGACAAGTGCTTCACGTATACAGCGTATTTTAAAAACAAAGCACGTAACGATGTAAGGGATTCAAGTGTTGAATTTGTTTTGAAGAAGTTATTGGAATTAATAGAATAACTGCTTCTAAAAAGGAAAAAAGGATAGGAGAGCAGATAACCGTATATCTGCTCTCCTATCCTTTTTTCAAACATTCATTATTGCATATATTGAGTAAAGCTTGCATAATCATTGGCAGCTGAAACTGGCTGAGATGCTTTTTTTGGTGATTGATTATCCACGGAAAAACCTGCGAGTACAAGCACACCAAGAACTAGAGCGACTGCGGTAATTTTTTTCATATTAATTATCTCCTTTGATGGGTCATTTCTGACCACAATGATGATCACCAATATTTGATTTCGCCCCTATTATATTCCTTTATTAATGCTAATGCTCACGTTTTCACAAGTTTCACAAACCATTCAAAAAGAAAGCGTTTAAACTGTGACAAGCTATTTAAATTTCTAAAACCCCATAAAATATTGTCAGGAAGCCAGATATGACATATTGTCATAAATCCATTCATATTTTATTGACATGGTTCCATGGGACCGTTATCATAGCCTTATGTTCAATTATGACAAATTGTCATTTGTTAAAGGATGTGATGTTGTTGCCAAAACCTACTTTTTTTAACTTATCAATAGAAAAGCAGGAATTATTAATAAATGCTGCAAAGAAAGAATTTTCAAGGGTCCCGCTGTACGAGGCATCGGTCTCAAATATCATCAAGGATGCTGGAATACCTCGGGGAAGTTTTTATCAATACTATAACGATAAAGAAGATGCATTCTTTTTTCTGCTTGAGGAATATTCCAGACAGTTCTATGGCCAATTTATTTCCATCATAAAGTTAAACGGCGGTGATTTATTTCAGTCCTTTATAGATTGGTTTAAATCGATTCTCATTAACTTTGAGGAGCCCGAAAATCGCCAATATTTTAAAAATGCTTTTTTAAATATGAATCACGAAGTCCAAAAAACCTTTACGAAGAATTTTTATGATGAAACTGTAAAAAGCAGACTTTTTGAATTACAAGGCCTCTTAAATTCCGAAAATATCAATATACAGAATGAAGAAGAACTGTACCATATCATAAAAATCATGATGGTCATAACATTTCAAAATCTCGTTTATGTTTTTGCCAAAGAATTACCGATTCACGAGGCTTTGAGAACTTTCTCATTAGAGCTCGAGTTGCTAAAAAAAGGTTTTTATAAGGATGCATAAAGGAACAATCAGTCATCTCTAGATTTTTGAAAAAATTAAGTAATAGACGGAGGAAAACAAGTTGAGAAAGATCATAAAAGGCCGCTGGGCTATCTTTTCAATATGGCTCATGGCCACCATATTGCTTACCGTATTTCAGCCGGATATAAATGCCATACTGCGGGCAAAAGGTCAGCAGCAATTAAGCAGTAACAGCCCCTCAAGCATAGCTGAACATCTTTTAAAAAAGATGGATGCCACGAAAGGGACGAATGACATTATCGTTTTCTACGATAAAAATAAAATTTCCGATACTGAAATGAAAAAAATCGGAAAGGCGGTAAAATCAATTAGCGACAGCAGTTCGAAGCTGGGTATTTCTGACTTGATTGACCCCTTCAGCATGCCTGATGCCAAAAGCTCATTAATTTCCAAAGATGGCACCACTTTAATGGTTAGCTACAAGCTTGATAAGAAATCAAGAGAAATCGATGTGATCAAGAAAGAACTAGACAGCAAACTTAGTAATGTACCAGTTAAGTATTATCTTAGTGGTGAAGACTTTATCAATAATGACTACCTGAAAGCATCGCAATCGGGTGTTGAAAAGAGTGCTGCATTGACAGTAATCTTTATTTTGGTGGTATTAATCATTGCGTTCAGATCTGTGGTCACACCATTGATATCCTTAGTGGCAGTAGCGTTTTCCTATCTATGTTCGATGGGAATTGCTGCTCAATTAATTGATAAAGCAGGATTTCCCATCACGAGTCTCACCCAAATGCTC
>JAUZQA010000664.1 GCA_030705665.1 Bacillota bacterium | reverse complement strand
TTCTTAAAAATGTTAATTTAAATGGTGCTGGCTCCATTAAAGAAACGAGGCATATTGAGTTCTCATTAGAAGGATCAGGCTTATCCTATAATCCTGGAGATGCCCTTGGTGTTGTACCTTCCAATGATCCAGAACTTGTTGTAGCCCTTCTTGAGGAAATGAAATGGGACCCAGAATTTACTGTTACCATTAATAAGCAAGGTGATACGCTCCCATTAAAGGAAGCGCTAACATCTTACTTTGAAATTACGTTATTGTCTAAGAAGATTCTGCAGCAGGCAGCAGAACTGACTGACAATGAAGAATTAAAAAAACTGGTATTAGCTGAAAATGCGGACCAATTGAAAGACTATACATACGGGCGGGATTTGCTTGATATGTTACGTGATTTTGGTTCATGGAAGGCTACTGCCCAAGATGTTGTGTCACTTTTAAGAAAAATGACACCTCGTCTTTATTCAATTGCAAGCAGCTTCACAGCACATCCTGGACAAGTACATCTTACGATCGGTGCAGTAAGATACACAGCTCATGGACGCGAACGTAAAGGGGTATGTTCCGTTTTATGCGCTGAACGTGTACATGAAGGTGACACACTTCCAGTATTTGTTCAACCAAATAAACATTTTCATCTGCCAGAATCTCCAGAAACAGATATCATCATGGTTGGCCCTGGAACTGGTATTGCGCCTTTCCGTTCTTTTATCGAGGAACGTGCAGCAACAAAAGCAACAGGCAGAACATGGTTGTTTTTTGGCGACCAGCATGAAGCATGTGATTTCTTATATCATGACGAATTTGAACAATATCAAAATGATGGCATTCTAACAAAGCTTAGCACTGCATGGTCCCGCGACACAGAGAAAAAAGTTTATGTACAGCATAAAATTCTTGAAAACAGCAAAGAGCTGTTTGAATGGCTGGAAAAAGGAGCTTATTTCTTCATCTGTGGAGATAAACAAAACATGGCGAAAGATGTTCACAATGCGCTGATTAGTGCGATTGCCCAAGAAGGCGGATTAAGCCAAGAAGATGCAGAAAAATATATAAATGACCTTCAAGCACAAGGTCGATACCAACGTGACGTTTATTAAACAATATTTTTAAAAAGAAGGAGAAGTAATCCTCTTACTAGGGGGTTATTTCTCTTTTTTGTTATTATTGAGTCACGGACTCTTTTTGGGGAGATACTATCCCTAGTATTAATGACAGTAAAGGTGGCTTATGCATGAAGATAGAAATTAGTCAGCAGGCATTAAAATGGTTTAAAGATGAATTAGAGGTTAAAAAAGGGGACTATGTTCGTTTTTTCTCTAAAATTTATGGCAATAGTCCGATCCAACCAGGCTATGCACTTGGCTTCTCAAAAGACGACCCCATTGATATAGCTGTTCGTTCTGAACTGGACGGTATTGTTTTTTTTGTCGAGGAAACGGATTTATGGTTTTTTGATGGGCATGATTTACATGTCGAGTATAATGAAAAAATTGATGAGATAGAGTTTAACTACATAAAGCCTTAAATATTGATTGAGGGTGCCCAGGCACTCTCTTTTGCATAATTAGCAGCATAAACCTATTCTTTTTTTCGTCAAAAAATTGCCGGAAAAGTTATGTTATGATTAAGTAAATCCTACATACGAGACGGCAAAGCGAGTGGTAACTTTGTTTCATTTTTTATCAAAATCATTTTTGGGAATTGAAGTAAAAACATGGATTTTATCTATTGCTATTCTGGTAATAGTTCCAGCATTGGATATAGATGATATCTCTGATAAGCAATTCCATAATGTTATCTGGTTTTTCTATTTAATCCCGACAATTATTATTGTTTTTAATAAGGGCCGAATCTATGGTTTTATTAATACTGCTGTCGAATCCATTTTATTTTATGTGATGGAGGCGTGGCAGAAGGACGGAATAACAAACTCGGAATTAATTACATTTTTTGAGCTTTTCATGTTAAATATTTTGATTTCGATCACAGTAGGAATACTCGTTAAAGGAAACAATGACAAACAAAATGAATTAAAAGAAACAAAAACCCTTCTTGAAAGTATCTTTAATCATTTAGATCTGGCGATATGGTCTGACGATTTTAAGGGAAATATACTTATCTCAAAAGGGATTGAAAAAATATATGGAAATAAAAGTGAAAAAGCCTTTGAAGATAATCAGTTTTGGAAGAAGGCTGTGTTTCCGGAAGACCAATATATAATCAGTGAGATTGAGAACAAAGTCGAACACAAAGAAGGCTATGATTTTATATACCGCATTTTACGCCCTAATGGCGATATTCGCTGGGTTAGAGATAGAGGAATGCCTGTACTTAATGAAACAGGAAAAGTGGACAGATATGATGGTACGATTACTGATATAACGAAGCAAAAGCAATTGGCATTAAATCTCAAAGAATCGCAGGAAAGGTATAGAACTTTAATTGAAAATGTATTTGCCGGTGTGTATTTGCTGCATAACAATACCCCTGTTTTTGTAAACCAATGGTTAGCCGATTTTATGGGTGTTTCCAAAAAAGAACTG
>JAUZQA010000663.1 GCA_030705665.1 Bacillota bacterium | reverse complement strand
CTTTTTATGAGCATCCGACAAAACAGCTTCATCTAATTGGAATTACTGGCACAAACGGGAAAACAACCACAAGCCATTTAATCGAAAAGATTTTAACAGATGCTGGTAAAAGAACTGGTTTAATTGGAACGATGTATACCAAGATTGGTGATGAGATCCTAGAGACCAAAAATACAACACCTGAGAGCCTGACACTTCAAAAAACGTTTAAAAGAATGGCAGACGCAAATGTTGAAGCGGCGGTAATGGAAGTTTCATCCCACGCACTAGACCTGGGAAGAGTCCACGGCTGTGATTATAATGTGGCAGTGTTTACCAACCTAACGCAAGACCATCTTGATTATCACCATACAATGGAAGAATATAAACGTGCTAAAAGCTTATTGTTTTCGCAGCTTGGCAATACCTTTGATGTCAAGCATCCTAAGTTTGCTGTTTTAAATGCAGATGATCCTGCATCTGAGACATATAAGAAATCAACGGCAGCCCATGTTGTTACATATGGAATTGATCAGGAAGCAGATATAAAAGCAATTGACATTGAAATGACATCCAGTGGTACAATGTTTATCCTTCAAACATTTGGTGAGCATTTTCCAATGAAGATCCAACTTATTGGAAAATTTAGTATCTATAACGTTCTAGCAAGTGTGGCTGCTGCTCTTGTAACGGGAATCCCCATTGAACAAATTATCGGTTCAATTGAAAATGTTAAAGGGGTTGCCGGGAGAGTTGAATTAGTGAATGCAGGTCAAAACTTTACTGTCATTGTTGATTATGCGCATACCCCAGATAGTTTAGAAAATGTCTTAAAAACCATTCAACACTTTGCAAAAAGGAAAATTTTTGTTGTCGTTGGCTGTGGAGGGGACCGGGATCGAACAAAACGTCCATTAATGGCAAAAATTGCTTGTCAGTTTGCCACAGATCCGATTTTCACCTCAGATAACCCTAGAAGTGAAGATCCGCTAGTAATCCTAAAGGATATGGAAGAAGGTGTTCAGGGTGAAGCTTATTTGGTAATTCCTGATCGAAAACAGGCTATTGCCACTGCTATTCAAAATGCAGCTGACAGAGATGTTATTTTAATTGCCGGAAAAGGTCACGAAACCTACCAAATAATCGGCAAGCAAGTACACGATTTTGACGATCGTCTAGTAGCTAAAGAAGCCATAATGGGGAAAAAGTGAGAACTGCATATTTTAAAAAATGGCTGTGTTAAAGGACATTGTTGATTTTTTAACCCTGTTGATTGGAGCGGAGGGCACTCGACTCCTGCGGGATATAGAGGTTACTGGAGACCCCACAGGCGGCTAGGCGCCGAGGAGGCTACAGGACCTCCCCGCGGAAAGCGAGTGCCCGGAGCGGAAATCAACAGACTAATATAATGTAGGCAAAAAAAAATAGATAGAAATAAATATGGAGAATAAAGTTAAAAATGGAAAATACAAACTTATTGTTTAGAAAAATTCTTAATCAATTGAAGGGTACATATGATAGAGCTGTAATGCCTAACAAAGTATCAAATTTAAGAAATGGAAGGAGGGGGTAAAATGCTTGCACAAGTTATTTTTTTCACAATAATTTTAGCATTTTTAATCACTGTTTTACTTTCTCCCGTTTTTATTCCCTTCTTAAGAAGGTTGAAATTTGGACAAAGCATTCGTGAAGAAGGACCGAAATCGCACCAGAAAAAGTCTGGTACGCCAACAATGGGCGGTGTCATGATATTATTATCAATCGTGATCTCCACCCTCGTTATGACAGGAAAGTTTTCTGAACCAACAGTTAAAACCTTTCTGCTAATTTTTGTTACATTAGGTTTTGGGTTATTGGGATTTTTAGATGATTTTATTAAAGTTGTGCTAAAAAGGAATTTAGGTTTGACTTCCAGACAAAAACTTTTGGGTCAAATCATCATCTCAGCAATCTTTTATTTGATTTATAAACATAATAACTTTTCTACTGACGTTCGTTTTGGGGATTATTCGATTGATTTAGGCTGGTTCTTTGTGTTCTTTATAATTTTCTGGCTTGTAGGATTTTCAAATGCGGTAAATTTAACGGATGGTTTGGATGGTTTGGTCTCAGGTACGGCAGCCATTGCGTTTGGGGCATATGCAGTGTTAGCATGGAATCAATCGCAATATGAAGTGGCTATTTTCTCTGTTGCTGTGGTCGGAGCAGTATTAGGCTTCCTTGTTTTTAATGCCCATCCCGCAAAAGTTTTCATGGGAGATACTGGGTCGCTGGCTCTTGGCGGTGCAATTGCAACCATTGCTATTTTAACAAAATTAGAAATTTTATTGATCATCATTGGCGGGGTATTTGTCATTGAGACACTTTCCGTTATTTTGCAAGTTATTTCCTTCAAGACAACTGGAAAGCGAATTTTCCGTATGAGCCCATTGCATCATCATTATGAGTTAAGCGGCTGGTCTGAATGGAGAGTAGTCGTAACCTTCTGGAGTGTTGGATTGTTATTTGCCATTATAGGAATCTATATCGAGGTGTGGTTGTAAGTGAAGCAGATTAAAACG
>JAUZQA010000662.1 GCA_030705665.1 Bacillota bacterium | reverse complement strand
TTCATTTAATTTTAACAATAGGAAACAAAGTACAATTCTAAAATTTTGATATTTATTATTATTATTATAACGGTTCGGCCAAGAATTTAAAACAAAAGAGCCATTGTTTTCAATGACTCTTACCGAAAATTTGAAAATTTTTTGGTTTTATTTTAAAAAATTTCGAAAAGGCCCCCTCACCCACAGGAAGTTGCTTCCGTCTGATGATATGATTGAATGACTTCTTCCGTTTGCTTTTCAAACATTTGCTGGATATCCGCAAGCTCTTTTTTCATTTTTTCAATCTCAAATTGAATACTTTCCACTTCCGTTTGATTTTGCAGATTATGCAGTTCCTCTTCAATTTCTTGGCACCTTTCAAGTTCTCCCTGGATACACAATAACTTTTCCATTGTAAGCATTTGCTCATATACTAAACGGTTAAAATCGTTCATTCAACCACCGCCTCGATATTAAAATTCTCCTATATGTATTCTTGAATCATACTTAAATTCCTTTGACTTATTCTGTAGATTAACAAGAGGTTTTGTCGATAAAAAAATTGAAAGTCCTGTTTCAGAATTCCATATAAAAGGCACTCCATCCCTATGATGAAGTGCCTATATTGCTTCTTTTAATTAGCTTTGGCCAAATTGACCAGAGTTTTGCGATTTGTTCGCTTGAGACTGTTGATTTTGTTTTCTAACTTCAGCAGCATTTGTTTCACTTGCGAACTCTGTTCCAAATGCTCCTGATGCTCCTGCTGCTCCTGCTGCTCCAGCTCCTGCAGATTTGCTTCTAGCAGATTGAGCGTTTTGTTGTCTCACTTGTTGGGCATTTGTTTCGCTCGCAAATTCAGTACCAAATGCTCCAGCACTGCCTTGAGAGGACGCCGCATTCTGTTGTCTTACTTGTTGAATGTTCGTTCCTGCTGAAGTTTTGTTTGGTTGATTATTGAAGTTTGCCATTGTGTAATCACCTCCACGATAATAATGTATCCCTTAACCGCGGAGGTTATCCAACTAAAATTTGGAAATTAGACGAGCAAGGAAATTCCCCCGTCAACGATAATTGTTTGTCCCCTGATCATACTTGATTGGTCAGATAGTAAAAACATTACACAATTAACCATATCTTCTTCCTCGACCATTCTTCCGGCAGGTGTTTTTTCCTTGGCCTCTTGCAAAAGTTCTTCGCGGTTTGGAAAATGTTTTAATGCGTCCGTATCCACCGCGCCTCCAGAAACGGCATTTACACTAATTCCTTTTGGAGCTAATTCAACTGCCAAATATCGGGTTAATGCCTCTAGAGCAGCCTTTGATACCCCTACAACCGTATAATTTTTTAAATACCTGATCGATCCTAGGGAACTTATACTTACAATCTTTCCGCCCCCATTTTTCTCCATCAATTTGGCAGCTTCTTGAGCACAAAATAGTAAGGCCTTGCTGTTTATATTTAATGTCCAATCCCAATGATTTTCCTCTAATTCCATAATTGGGCGCTGTACCCCAGATGCTGCGTTATTAACAAATACATCCAGCCGGCCAAATTCTTCATCGATTTGTAAAAACATATCTTTAATTTTACTGACATCACCAACATTTGCTTTTACAACTAAAACTTTTCTTCCTAGGGCCTCAATTTCCTCAGCTGTTTCCAGAGCTCCCTTTTTACTTCTTGCATAATTGATGACAATGTCATATCCTTCTTTGGCTAGACGCAGTGCAGTTGCTTTACCGATTCCTCTGCTGCTGCCTGTTATAAGTGCTACTTTTTGTGACATAATTTCTATTCCTTTCTTGTTTCCTTTTAATTTGATTTCATTTTAGCATGCATAGAAGATAATTTTAAACAAAAGAATAGACTATATACTTTTTCGAGAGGAAGATTAAACATGTATGTCGGACGTGATATGACCGAGTTGTCAATGATACCGAAATCAGAGTGGAATAAAAGTGAACTTGCTTTTTTCCATCACTCTCTTCAACAAATGACTCCCTATTTAAATAGCGAAGGCGTTAGTATCCACCGTGCCATCATCGAAGAAATAGAAAACCGCGGCGGGCTGGGCCGCGACAGTGCCGACTATACACACGGCACGAAAATGGCTTATGATTAAAAATTTTTAAATGAAGGACTTTTTAATTGTTTTTAACCATGATTTTGTCCTTCGTACCATTTATGAAGGACATTTCGCTGGTTCTTAACCTTGATTTTGTCCTTCATACTTGGAATTCCAATCAAAATATAGCTTTCTCATTTTTTGATATGGCACGGGAAAGGCATAGTCTTCTAACTCCTCCAACGAAACAAGCTTCCAACCTTGATCCTCTATTGGAAAAGCAGATACTGTTCCAGTGTACGCATCGATATTCCAAATCAAATGGGAAAACACATGTTGAATTTGACCAATCCTCTTAATTGATTCCACCTTTACACCTATTGTATCTTCACTAAGATTAGACAATTGCCTTCTTTCATTTTGAAGCGGAAAATTAATTTCAACATTTGGAAACTCCCATAAATTTGCAAGTAATCCCACGCTTGAGCGTTTATGAA
>JAUZQA010000661.1 GCA_030705665.1 Bacillota bacterium | reverse complement strand
CAATCTATTCTCATTACAATCTTATACCAAAAGAAATGTGTTAGCAACCTTTAAATAGGAATAATTCTCAGTACTAACAGAGTTTATTTTTTTCAGTAGGACAGTAGAGAATGAGAATCAATTAACAGAATATTCTGCCATGAATCAATGTTTTCTACGGTTAAAAATACACCTCAGAAAATACGAATATGATAAAATGATACCGCTATAATTTTAATTTGCCAAGATATTTCCATTATCTACTTTTCCCTGAAATAGCGTTTCAATGTATATGTAAAAAGGTAAAAGCCAGTGGCTTTTACCTTTTTAATGCAATTGATTCAGCTCTTGAATACAGTCCTGAACGAGTGTGACTGCTTGACTCATTGCAGCCCCGCCGCCAAAAGCAGCAGTTACACCAACTGCTTCTAAAATTTCTTGTTCATTTGCGCCTTCATCCAGGCAGCCTTTGACATGATAAATGATACAATACTCATCCTGTGAATAGAGGCTGATCCCTAAAGCAATTAGCTGCTTGTCTTTTTTTGAAAGAGCCCCTTCTTTAAAACACTCCTCGGTAAAAGCGTTGTAATATTGAGCGATTCCAGGCATCTTTTGTGTAAAAAAGCCCAAGCCTGCCTTATATTCATGAAGGGCTTCTTCTGCCGAGTTCCGTGGTTGTAAGTGTTCCATTATATCCACTCCATTTCAGTAAAGTCCTCTATAGTATGAAGAATTGTGGAAGAATGTATGTAATGAAGTGATAAGCAGCCATCAATAAAACTCCACGCACAAAAAAACAGGCTTGCGCCTGTTTTTTTAATATTATTTAGAAACCGGTAAAACGGCCCCTTTATATTTTTTAGTAATCCAGTCTTGGATTTCTTTTGATTGAAGAACTTGAACCAGCGTTTTGATCTCTGGTTTATTTTCATCACCCTGACGAACTGTAATGATATTTACATAAGGTGATTTTGGATCAGCAGGTTCGTGAGCAATCGCATCTTTCATTGGGTCTAAACCATTGTCAATCGCATAGTTTGAATTAATTAGAACGGCATCACCTTCACCGTTTTTAAAGATTTTTGGCAATAAAGCAGCTTCGTAATTCGCATCAAATTGTAAATGCTTAGGATTATCGATAATATCTTTAATATCATATTGCTGTGCGTCAATTCCTGGTTTTAATTTGATCAAGCCTAATTTCTCAAGCATTAACAAAAGACGAGGATGATCAGAAACAGAGTTACTCATGATGATATGTGCACCATCTGGAAGCTCCTTCAGATTCTTGTATTTTTTAGAATAAACACCAATCGGTTCAATATGAACTCCGCCTGCATTTGCAAATTTATATCCATTTTCCTTCATTTGCACATTAAGATAAGGAACTGTTTGGAAGTAGTTTGCATCCAATTGCTTTGAAGCAAGAGCTTTGTTTGGCAAAATATAATCCTGGAATGTAACAATTTTTAGATTAATACCTTTTTGTTTTAAAATTGGCTCTGCCTGCTTTAAAATTTCAGCGTGTGGTACGTTAGAAGCACCAATCGTTAATGTTACTTCTTTTTTACTTCCTTGCGATTTATCAGTTGATGAGGATGAACCGCAAGCAGCTAATACTAGCGCAAGTGATAAAGCTAAAACTAAACCTAACCATCTTTTCATTTTTGATTGTCCCCTTTTCTTTTTTATCTTTTATCTATTTTAGAAGTGATAAAATCACCAATAAACTGAACGATAAATACAATCACTAAAATAATTACAGTTGCAACCAGGGTCACATCGTTTTGGTTCCGCTGAAACCCTTGCAAATAAGCAAGGTTCCCAAGACCTCCGGCACCGATGACTCCAGCCATTGCAGTGTAGCTTATAAGAGCAATGGCTGTAACAGTAATTCCGGAGACTAGTGCAGGCATTGACTCAGGCAGAAGCACCTTCCAAATAATTGTACCAGTAGATGCTCCCATCGATTTTGCCGCTTCAATAACACCTTTATCGATTTCTCTTAAGCCAATTTCTACCATTCTAGCATAAAATGGAGCTGCTCCGATAATGAGCGATGGTAAAGCAGCTTGTACACCGATCATCGTCCCAAATAATATTGTGCTAAGTGGAATTAATAACACAATCAATATGATAAATGGAATAGACCGAAAGATATTAACGATTGCACT
This sequence comes from Bacillota bacterium, assembly GCA_030705665.1. The sequence goes on along the minus strand of JAUZQA010000661.1, from coordinate 385 downwards.
AATAACTATATTAACCGCTTTGTTTTCCCACATGTTTCCAGGTGAAGTGAGGAATAATAATAATCCAAGCATAACTCCCAGTATAAAGGTTGCTAAAACAGAAATTCCAGTCATATAAAGTGTTTGAACAGTTGCATCCCACATATCCTGCCAAACAACATTTGGAAAAATACTACTCATGTGTAACCACCTCCACTCCAACCTGCTGAGAACGAATAAAATCTACGGCTTTGTCCACCTTTTCTGCGTCCCCATCAAGATGAATGAACAGGGTTCCATATGAACCATTTTGTGTTTGAGAAATTTTCCCCTGCAGGATATTTACCGTTACATCATGGTGGCGAATGAGTTCTGTGATGACTGGCTGCTCGGCTGATTCACCAAT
>JAUZQA010000660.1 GCA_030705665.1 Bacillota bacterium | reverse complement strand
GGGTCTTTATGCCTTGCTTCCAGCGAAAAGACGACCTTATTTGGAATAACGGTGTGTATATTCGGCCATACATTCATTCTTCCGATTGTGAAGACCAGTTCAGAATCAAGTTCGCTTAGTTTCCTTCGTGCTTCAGTCATGATGTTGTTCGCAGCAAATAGAGCATCTTTTCTCATATTCATTGGCGTTGATCCGGCATGGTCAGATTCCCCTGTTACTTCAAATTCATAACAAACCATCCCTACTACGCATTCCACAACACCGATGGATAATGATTCCTTTTCAAGAATTGGCCCTTGCTCAATATGCAGTTCCAAAAATGCTGTTGCTACTTTTAAACGGGATTCCTCCTGACCGTTATACCCGATTGTCTTTAATGCCTCTTCAAAGCTGACTCCGTCCGTATCTGTCTTTTTGATCATTACTTCTTTATCGAATTTTCCTGACATTACGCCAGATGCCATCAAGGATGGTTCAAATCTGGCACCCTCTTCATTTGTAAAATTAACAATCGTGAGAGGAATTTTAGGCGTTATTTTATTTTCTACGAAAGTGCGGACAACCTCTAAGCCGGCAACTACTCCCAGTACACCATCAAAACGTCCGCCTTTTTTTACCGTATCAAGATGTGAACCGATCACAATGGGCGGCTTTTTTTCAGTTCCATTTAAAGTTGCATATATATTACCCATATCATCAACTTTTACCGACATCCCAAGTTCTCTGCAGATCGAGCAAAAATAATCTCTTGCTTGACAATCCTCATCAGATAACGACAGACGGGTTACCCCATTTTTTTCTGTGCGTCCAAAATCGGCAAACTTTTCAAGGGTCTCTTTCAATCTCTCACCTTTAATTAACAATTTTTGCTTCTTCATTTTTTAGATCCCCCCTTTTTATAAAGACTTATGATTTTCTGCCTAGGAAAATACTTTCTTTTTGTCATTACAGATTCTCTTGTTTTTGAACAAAAAATTTGCCGTTACTTATGTACTTAATTATAGAAAAAGCCCGCTTAAATGAATTAAGCGAGCTATAGTGAGCAATTTACGTTTAGTTTTACATTCGATACTTAATCAAACTTTTTGGGGGCAGACCTCCCTACACTTTACTTGTTTCTGGCAACCTTGCACCATCGCTGTTAAGGAGAGGCCATATCTCTTCCTCCTTAAACTATTAAAAAAATAGTTTATTTATATAAATCCTCAAAATAGTCTGTCATATAAAGTGACAGGTTTATTGTTAAGTAACATTGATTGAATCATAATCATATATGTGGACCTACTAAAATTCATCCCAAATTTACTTTACTAATTTAGAACTAATTGAAAGGAGAAAGAACAAAATGTACAACTATACAATCTATGTAACACATAAAGGTTTGATTTATCAAACGAATGTAATTGCTAACAAAAACCAAACTGAACAAGAAATTTATCGTCTAGCAAAAGAACAAGTTGTGAAACAATGGGAAAATTAATTACCGAGATGAAAGATCTAGGTTTTAACGAAGGAAATTCCCATTTGAAAGAGGTGGAACATGGAAAAAAAGCCCTTGCTAAATCTCCAGATAGCAGGGGCTTTTTTTAAGAATTACTTTAGGTAAATTAAATACTAACAAGCTAGTATTTCCTTAAAAAAGGACTAATATGGTTGAAGATTTTCATTTTAATATACTTATGACAGGATTGTAGGATTTTTTCGATTTCTTGGGTTGAATTTCCTAATATCCTTAAGGTAAATCCCGTAACTGACAGCATTGATAAACCTATTTTGCTATCAGGAAAATCTACTAACATCTCATATAGTTCATCTACTAATGAACGTGTTACTCGTTCATCAATCACCATCATGGTTCCAAAATGAGTAAATCCCTCCAATGAGCCCATCTCGCTTATTTCAGCATCAGGTTCCAGCTTGATGTGATCAAACAAAACAAGTTGTTCATCAAGATATACATTCGTGCGGGACTGTAATAAATTATAGCGGAAAAGAGTTCCATCCAAAGCCCAGCCCGGAGTAAAAATATCCGTACAAATGAGTGAAGCCCCTTGTTCCATCTCTACCACAGTACGCTGCTTAAACTTGGCTTGCTGGTAGGCAATGACAGGATCAGGAAGATACTCAAGCTTACTTCCTTTTTTCAGTATGATCTTGATATCCTGCTGAACAGGCTGCTTTAATGTTTTATATATCTTTGTTGACGATTGGGAGGTTACTACCACCTCTGCTTCTTCTTCAAGAGCAATTTCAATCCGATATGCGTCACCATCGACGAATCCTCCGCCGGGATTCATTACATATAAATACGCCTCGCCGTTATCAGCTAAATAAACAGGCCTCGTTATTTTAAGAGCACCTTCATAATAAACATCTTTTACGATCGTTTTCTGCCCCTTTTTTTCACAAACGATCTGTAGATCCCCAGTAAAATGATTCACTTTAACCAAGTCCTATAAGCATGGCATTTTTCTTGATCCAATCGATCACGTCACCGAGCCCAATATTGTCTTTTAAATTTGTAAAAATAAATGGATTCTTTC
>JAUZQA010000066.1 GCA_030705665.1 Bacillota bacterium | reverse complement strand
CCCTAAAATATTTTGTGCAAAAAGAAAGAGGCTCCCAATTCAGGATTGTCACCTTGAATTGAGAGCCTCTAGATGCCTAGTCGGCTGAGATCATTTTTGAATTATTTGTATTTTAAATCATATAATTCCAATCTGTCAAGTTTGTTTTAGTTAAAAAAACTGTCTTCCAATTGCTTACACCAACCTCAGATATTATTAGAATATTTTATTTTTTTATTGACAGAAGTATCTTCATATTGTTATTATCTTTATAATTTAATTCATACTAATCAGGTAAGAATACTTAAACTTCGGAGTGTTGATATGAAAATAAAAAGTTATCAAGTGGCAATGCGTTCCATTCTTATTGGTTATCTTCTCATCCTTGTGGTTTTACCGATATCAGCTGTATATGTAAAAGGTTTTTCTCTCGGCTGGGAGCCGTTTTGGAAAGCTGTTTCCGGTGTCATAGCCTGGAAAGCAATTCTTTTAACGTTCAAACTTAGTATAATCACTACTTTGATTCAGGCGGTGATCGGGACCTTTATCGCATTCGTTTTGGTTCGTTACCGTTTTTTTGGTAACCGGATGATAAGCAGTATGGTGGATCTTCCATTTTCACTGCCGACTGCTGTTTCTGGTTTAATGCTGTTGTCACTTTTAGGCCCACAAAATCCAATCGGGAAATGGCTGGGGTCCGTCGGCATCCATCTGCTTTACAATCAGGCAGCTATTGTAATCGGCATGGTTTTTATTACATTTCCTTTTGTTATTCGGACAGTCCAGCCGATGATCGAGCAATTTGATCCGTTTGAAGAACAAGCTAGTTATACGCTCGGTGCAGGGAAAGTGTTTACCTTCTTTAAGGTACTGCTTCCTTCCATCGTTCCTAGCATTCTAGCAGGGAGCATGCTCGCCTTTTCCAGAGCATTATCAGAATTTGGAGCTCTCTCTCTTATATCTGGCAACCTTCCTGGGAAAACACAGGTAGCCTCGGTGTACATTTATGGCGAAATAGAAAACTATAACACCCAAGGGGCTGCGGCTGTTTCTATTGTATTAATAACTCTTTCGTTACTTGTTTTACTAGTAGTTAATGTCTTTCAAAAAAGGAGGGGTACACAAGTATGAGAAGGCTCTTTATTTCCATAACTGTTTTACTAGTTCTCCTCATTCTTATCCTGCCATTTTCCAGTATTGTAGTGAGTGCCTTCCAAAATGGTGCTGGACTGTTTTTCGATGCTTTAAAGCGCCCGGAAACCATTCATGCTTTATCGGTAAGTTTAATTATTGTCATAATAGTAGTTTTGCTGAACACGTTAATTGGCATACTGCTTTCATTAGAAATGGTCCGCGGCACTTGGTTGCCAAAATGGGTTCGGACCTTCATTAATATTATTGTCGATTTGCCCTTTTCAGTTTCCCCTGTCATTGGCGGGTTAATGATCATCCTTCTGTTTGGCCCAAATACGCTATTGGGGATGTTTTTTGAAAATGCAGGTGTAAAAATCGTCTATGCACTTCCTGGTATGGTTATGGCTACGGTTTTTGTCACCTTCCCGCTAATGATTCGTGAAATTGTTCCAATCCTATCAGAGCTTGGCATCAGTTCCGAAGAAGCTTCAGCCACCTTAGGCGCCAGTCCAGTACGTACCTTTTTTCAGGTTACCTGGCCTTCGATTCGGTGGGCCGTATATTACGGTCTTGTCCTAACCATAGCAAGATCTGTTGGAGAATTTGGTGCCGTATTGGTTGTTTCCGGTAATATTATCAATCAGACTCAAACCGCAACAACTTTAGTCTATCAAGACTCGGTGGATAACAATATCGTTGCCGCTAACAGTGTGGCGCTCTTGCTTGGACTCTTTTCTGTTATGGTCCTGCTGTTTCTGGAATGGATGAAAAATAGAAGGGAAGAAAAATATCATGCACATTGAAGTTAGAGATTTGGAAAAACATTTCGGTGCGTTCCACGCTATCAATAAAACCAGTTTTACAATTGAAAAAGGACATCTGGTCGGTCTTCTCGGACCAAGCGGCGGGGGTAAGACCTCTATCCTGCGAATGATTGCAGGGCTTGAGCAGCCTGATTCCGGAGAAATATATTTCAATGGAACACTGGCCAATTCGTTATCCGTACAAGAACGCGGAATTGGGTTTGTTTTTCAGAACTACGCCTTGTTTAAGCATATGACAGTCTTTGATAATATAGCATATGGCTTAAAGGTCAAAAAACAGAATCGTATGGCAATTAAGGAACGAGTTTTCTACCTTTTAAAATTGATGGGATTAGAAGGTACAGAGAACAAATTCCCTCACCAGCTTTCAGGAGGGCAACGGCAGCGGGTTGCCTTTGCCCGAGCGCTTGCACCCGAACCTCAACTATTGTTGCTGGATGAACCTTTTGCAGCTATAGATGCAAAAGTTCGTAAGGAACTGCGGTTGTGGCTTCGTAATCTTATTAGTGAGTTCGGGATCACCACTATTTTTGTTACCCATGATCAGGATGAAGCGATTGAAGTTGCGGATCAGATTATTATTGTTCAAAAGGGTGAGATTGAACAGCAGGGTACACCATGGGAGATCTACAACAAGCCAGCTTCAGCATTTGTAGCCTCCTTTATCGGCGAATCAAACAAAATAGATGTACCCATTTCTCTTACTGGTTTTCCTGAACTAATGGATCATCAGGATGCTAACCTTTCAAATTCGGATGTTCAAGTACTGATTCGCCCTGAATGGATAGAGGTTCGCCCCAATAATACTACCTATCTTGCAAGTGCTGGGCAGGAAGGAACAGTCAAACATGTTCACTTTCGCGGGGATTCCTGGTTTCTTGAAATTGAAATTTCGAACAATGCTACTTTATATGCCTATCAAGCAATTAACCAACAGGTTTTCCAACCTGGTGACAAGGTTAATCTATTAATCCATCAACTTTCATTGTTTACACCTTCAGAAACCCGGATGTTGGAAAATAGAAATAAAATTGATCCAATGCCTATTTATATTTAACTTTTTTCAATAAAGAGCAATGCTCAAAAGAGTATTGCTCTTTATTTGTTATTGACATTCTAAAATCCTTTTAGCACTTTCGTATAAGTAAAAAGCTGCTTTAATGATGGCAGATTCATCAAGGGTAAATGCCGGGTGATGCCACTCCTCGCTTCCACTTGTACCAAAAAAAGCAAAGTTTCCAGGGATCTGTTCCTGATAATAAGCGAAATCTTCACCCGCCATGGAAGATTCGGGATTTATAACCACTAATGACTGCTGAAGAGCAGCTGTACGTGTAATTTCTGTCACCGCCTCATGGTTAACAACCGGGGGTGGACCTGGGAACCATTTGATTTCCGCTTCCTGCGAAAATGCTGCTGCTACTGCATTTACAATCGTATAAAATCTCTCTTTTATATCTTTCCGAATAGTGGTGTCAAAAGATCGAATCGTCCCCTCCAGAACGACTTGATCTGGGATAACGTTCCATGTGCTGCCGCCTTGAATTTTCGTCACGCTCAATACAGCGCTTTTTATCGGGGAAATATTTCTGCTGACGACCGTCTGAAGAGCCGTAATAAGTTGCCCTGCAGCTGCTATTGGATCACATCCATTTTGAGGTATCCCTGCATGGCTTCCTTTACCATATAGGGTAACATGAAAACGATCCACTGCCGCCATTAAGGGCCCAGCTTTTAACCCAATGGTCCCCACCGGCAAGTCAGGTTTATTGTGAAGGCCGATTATCGCCTGGACTCCATCAAGCTGGCCATCCTTCATCACAAGCCTAGCCCCGCCCCCTAATTCTTCTGCAGGCTGAAATAAAAGGCGTACTGTCCCTCTTAGTTCTGATTGTTTTGATTTTAAAAGATACGCGGCACCTATAAGTGCCGCTGTGTGAAAATCATGGCCACAAGCATGCATGATCCCTTTATATTTTGAAGCAAAAGAAAGTCCCGTTTTTTCCTCAATCGGGAGGGCATCAATATCTGCACGCAATGCAACAATTGGGCCAGGTTTCCTTCCTTCTATGTCAGCAAAAACACCTGTAGCTAATTCTGTTTCCCTAATTGGAATATTCATTTCCTGCAGCCACGTTTTAATAAATTGGGTCGTTTCAAATTCTTGATTAGACAATTCCGGATGTCGGTGCAGGTGGCGTCGTATAGATATCAAGTGAGTCTCTAATTCTGCTTGATTCATTGGGATCTCCTTTCTATAAATCTAGTCTAAAGCACTTGACTAATATGTCATTGTTCATGAACTCTTTCGAGTGATCCCGCTTATAACCAAGCCATTCATATAAACGAATGGCTTTTGACATCCGATCACCTGAATGCAAATACAATTTGGTTGCTCCTTTAGACTTCGCATATTCCGCTCCTGCTTTTAACAATTCCTGTGCTACACCACGCCCTCTTGCCGTAGGGTGGACGGCCAGAAGGCGAATAATGGGTGAAAAAATATTCAATTCAGGTCTTTGATAGGCTTTTTCGGAAGACTCAAATAACTGTAAAGTTCCAAGAATTTGCTGATTAGATTTGGCGACCAATATTTTGTCTACATCCGGATTATCAACAGATGCTTTAATATTCGATAAATACTCTATCCATAAGTCATGATTTGTGTAAGAATGGGCATATTGCTGATAACTCTCTACTAGTATTCTGCGAACTTCTTCTTTCTCTTCTTCCTTAATTTCATCAATAATGATTTGCTTTATCACTATAATTCCCACCTTTGTCGTTGATCTGTTCCTCAATTCATCTGTTCTTGCAAATCAGTCTTAGTAGTTATACCAGATATACGTTGCAAGAATCGGCGTGTACGTTCTTCTTTCGCATCATTAAAAATTTCAAAAGGTGTTCCTTCTTCTACGATCACTCCTCCATCCATAAACAATACCCGATCCGCTACCTCTCTTGCGAAACCCATTTCGTGTGTAACAACCACCATGGTAATCCCTTCTTGTGCAATCGATTTAATCACCTCAAGCACGTCCCCGACTAATTCAGGATCGAGTGCAGATGTTGGTTCATCAAATAGAATGGCTTCAGGATTTAACGCGAGTGCCCTTGCGATTCCTACCCTTTGCTGCTGTCCTCCTGACAATTGGCTCGGAAAAGAATCCAGCTTTTCTCCTAAGCCAACTTTGTTCAAAACCTCGATACTTTTTACCCGTGCATCCGGTTTTGGCATTTTCTGAACAATCACAAGCCCTTCCATTACATTTTCCAGGACTGTCTTATGTTTAAATAAATTGTAATGTTGAAAAACCATTGCCGTTTTCCTGCGGAGTTGATAAATTTCGGTTTTACTTGGATGTACATAGTCCATTGTAAAATCCCCAATCTTTACGCTCCCGGTATTTGGCTTTTCTAAATAATTTAAGCAGCGAAGCAAAGTCGTCTTTCCCGAACCGCTTGGCCCTAAGATTACAACTACTTCTCCTTTATTTACGGTTAAATCTATATTTTTAAGAACCTCATGCTCCCCAAATGATTTGGAGATATTTGCTAACTGAATCATGCGACACCCCCTCTGTTAAAACGATTGATTCGATTTTCAAGTAATCCCGTTAATCTTTCAATTAAAATAGTTAAACTCCAATAGATGATCGCAGCAGCAATGTAAGATTCGAAAAATTTCCAGTTTGTTGATGCGACTATTTGCGCTTTCGCATTAATGTCCACTACTGACACAGCAAAAACTAATGTAGTTCCATGAAGCATTCCAATCAAAAAGTTCGAAAAGTTTGGCAATGCTGCAGCCAAGGCTTGAGGGAAAACAATCCTCCTTAATGCTTGAAATGGAGTCATTCCGATTGAAAAAGCAGCTTCTAATTGTCCTTTATTCACCGCAAGTAACCCAGAACGGATAATTTCAGAAAGATAGGCACCTGCAGTAATTGAAAAAGATAGATAAGCAAAGTCAATTAAAGGAATGACAGATGAAGTAAAGTTCCAACCAAAGTGTGGAGCAAATCCATCTATCAATTCAGAAAAGCCAAAATAGATTATTAATAAATGAGTAATCATCGGCGTACCACGAATAATGACTACATACAATCGTGCTATTGTGCGAAAAAAAGGAATTTCATAATAACGGATCATGGCAACAATAGTACCAATGATAAAGCCAGACAGAACAGAGACTACCGTGATTTCCAAGGTTACAGGCAAAGCCGTTAAGAGACTAATAAAAGCTGTAAAAATAAAACCGGGATCCATTTTCATAAACGTGAGCCTCCTTTTTGGAGGTTAATACCTGATGAAAATATACCTGTTAACCTCTTTTTGTCTGTCAAAATCCTCTTGCCTCTTTCAAGCTGAGTTTCATATCTTAATAGACGTTTTTCTCCCATTGCAAATAATTTCTCCAATAAAAGACTAATAGCAAGATAAATGAAAGCAAGTGCAATATAGGTTTCCATAAAATGCTGTGTTAATTGGGCAAGTGTTTGAGCTTTCCCTGTTAAGTCCATCACACCAAGGGTAAATGCCAATGAGGTGTCCTTTAGATTGGCAATAACCAAATTGGCAAACACAGGTATAGCAATAGCTATAGCTTGAGGCATAACAACCCTTGTAAAAGCCTGATACCCCGTCATCCCGATGGAATATGCCGCCTCTACCTGCCCCCTATCAACTGAAAGAACTGCTGAACGGATCGCTTCCGATAGAAATGCACCGCTATTAAGTGCATAGGTTAATATGACAAAATCCAAAACAGGCGCTTTAGAGATATCCATATGAACCATCAATAAAATCTCTGGCAATCCATAGTAGATTAAGAACAGTTGAATTAATATAGGAGTCCCACGAAAAAACGAAATGTAGATTTCAGAGAATCTCTGCAAAACAGGTATTTTATACAGTCTGGGTAAAGCGACAAGCAGACCAATAACTAATCCAAGCAGTATAGAGAAAAAAACAATTAATAGAGTAGTATTTATACAGCTCATTAATTTAGGAAGGTGTAAAAAAACGTATGTGATATCAAACTTTTTCCCCAATTTCCGGACCCCTCCTTTTGGATATTTTGCATATATCGATTAATTTGCATCAGATGATTTTGTATAATCCTGTCCCAACCATTCCTTACTAAGTTTTGAAAGAGTTCCATCCTGCTTAATTTGAGTTAGAGCGTGGTCAATTTGATTCGCAACATCCTGTTCTTTTTTATCATTTTTGCGAAAAACGAAATAGACGCCATTACTTGCAATTGGCTGGCCCACAATTTTAAGCTTACCTTGAGGGTCAATCAGTGAAAGTGAAAAATCAGCACCAAGTGTAGCATCCACACGTCCAGATGTGACCTGACTTACAGTATCATTCGACGCCCCGTTCGTATACACAATATGAATGGCATCATTATGGCTTTTATTATAATTCTCCAGTAAATTGGCTTCAGCTGTTGTGGCCGTTGTTAACACATTTTTCCCTTTCAGATCATCAAGTGAATGGATTGGCTGATTATTCGTTTTTGCTACAATAATGTAAGTTTTCCAGAACGCATATGGAACTTTATTAAATAAATATTTTTCCGATCGATCTTTGTTTTTTTCCATTTCATTCGCAACAAAATCAATCTTATTTGTATTTAAACTAAGTAATAAATTAGGAAAATCCATTGTTTGAAACTTAAATTTATAATTAGGGAGCCGTTTATCGATTTCTTTAACCAATTCAATATCAAATCCGGTTAGCTTTCCACTCTGATCTAGAAACGTAACTTTAGGAAAAGATGGACTTGTTCCAACGATGATCTCTTGAGCATTGTTGGATTTGCTGGATTTAGTTGAAACGGAGCTTGCTTTGTCGGAGGCTGCACTGCAGCCAGCGAAAATAAGTACAGCAAAAATGATGAGCAGACTTGCAAAATACTTTTTAGACATGATAATTTTCCCCCAATACAGTAATTACTCCAATTACATTCTCAATTTTCTTTTTTTGAAAGTTATGCACTTCTTTGCCTTCCTAACGGTGGAGCCCGCATGTTAAGGTAATCTTGCGGGCACTATTTGTTCAGTCGTTTTTTAATAACAATTTAGTTGGAATCGAAATCATCCCTACCTCTTAATCTTCTCTATTTCCTCTAATGCCTTTTCCAGATGTTCAATTCCGACTTCCGATACACCTTTATACACATCACCAACACCAATTTCAACAACCGGTACATGGCGGACACCATATTTGATTTCCAAAATATCGCGGCGTTCATCGTGGTTCGTCACATCAACCGTTTTGTAATGAATACCTTTTTGCTCCAAATAGTTTTTGACCTCTCCACAATAGTGGCAACCTTGTTTCGCCCATACAACAACAGATAATTCTTTTCCCATTAACAATTCCTCCTTGATTAAGAAAATCTTTAACAAATTTAAACTTCAACATTTATTACAGAATGTTTCATTTCTTTATAAGCTTCAGCTAAACGCTCTATGCCATTTTGAATTTGAGCTTTGGATGAATAAGTAAAACATAATCTAATTTCATTTACATCCGATTTATTCAGATAAAACTCTGTGCCGCTCACAACACTTACGCCTTTTTTTTCTGCCAGGGCAACGAGTGCTGAAACATCTACTTTATCTCTAAATTTCAAGAGTAAGAAGAATCCTCCGCTTGGCTTGTTAAAAATTATTTCATTGCCAAAATGTCTTTGGAGTTCATGGATCATTACATCAAGTTGAAGTGAATAAGTGCGATTAATTTCATTAAGATATTGGTCAAACTCTAAATTTTCCAATAAACCTGCTATAATTTCCTGCATGAATGGATTCGTTTGACTCCCTAGCAGAAACAAGCGAAAATAACGCAGTATTTCCGGGTTCGCAATCGTCCAACCCAGACGAATTCCCGGCCCAATGATTTTAGAATATGTTCCAATATAAACAACCCGCTCAGGGGCGTAAGAATAAATAGAAGGTAATATTCGATTTTGAAAATTTATATCCGCATAAGCATCATCTTCTAAAATATAGAAGTTATATTTTAATGCCAAAGACGCTAATCGTTTTCGGCGCTCTTCAGAAAGATTCACTCCGCCTGGATTATGAAAATTAGGCATAACATAGATAAATTTTGGCAATTTGGCTCCATTGGACACTGCAGACTCAAGTGCATCTTGCACCAATTCCACTTGCAATCCATTTTCATCGATTGGAAATGCCCGTACGGCAGCACCTGCCATTTCAAACGAACGCAATGCACTAAAAAAAGATGGCGCTTCTACCCAGACTTCATCCCCTGGATTAATCAATACTCTTGCGGCTACATCTATGGCTTGACCTGCACCCGCTGTAATTAGTACATCTTCCGGCTTACTCTCAATCTTTCGCCTGTGAACTCGATTAGCAATCCATTGACGAATTTTCATTGTTCCTGGGCCGCCGGTGTAATGTAATGCGAGATGCCCATGTAATAACGTTGCTTTTTTTGCTGCCTCGGCCAGTTCTTTTAATGGAAAGAGTGCTGAATTTGGGAACCCAAATGAAAAGTGAACATGATCTGCTACAGCACCAGTTGTGCCACCTATGGAAGGAGTTGCAGGTAAAAATTGATTATAGTTGTATCCAGAATTTTCTGGCATTTTATCACTCTTTTCTTTATACTGAACCATTATGTTTCATATCTGTGAGGAGAACAAAAAAGGCCGCTTTTCAAGATATAAATGTCTTAAATAGCGAGCCTCCAGTTATCTAGTCGGCACATCTGTTTTCACCCCAATACTTTTCAATCAATAGAATATACACTTCCTAAATCAATGTTTTATTGGTTGTTTTGAATAACGGTTTTTTGGAAAAGGCAGCCCCAAGTTGCCCCTTAATGTATCAGCTTCGTATTCTGTTCGATACAGTCCACGTTCCTGGAGAATTGGAACTACAAAGTCTACAAAATCGTTTAATCCATTTGGAACCGCTGAACCGATAATGAATCCATCAGCCCCCCTTCCTTCAAACCATTCTTGAATCAGGTCAGCCACTTTTTCAGGTGTACCGATAAATGTAGTCCTTGGGGTTGTTTCTCTTAATGCCACCTGACGAAGTGTTAGGTTTTGCTCTTTTGCTTCCCGTTTAATACGATCGGTATGGCTTTGAAAACTATTTTTTCCTAACTCACCAAGTTCCGGGAATGGTTCATCGAGAGGATATTGTGAGAAATCATGATGTTCAAAATATCGGCCTAAGTAATCAAGTGCCTTATCGATAGATACTAGATTGGCAATTTCTTGGTATTTCCTTTCTGCTTCTTCCTCTGTTGCCCCAATTATTGGTGCGATTCCTGGTAGAATCACGAGTTCATCTGGATTACGGCCAAAGCTTTTTGCCCTCTCCTTTACATCCTGATAAAAATTTCTGGCTGCCTCCAAGGTTGGATGCCCTGTAAATATTGCATCTGCCTCTTTTGCTGCCAGATTTTTTCCGGCTTCAGATGATCCGGCTTGAAAAATAATTGGTCTCCCTTGTTTGGATCTTGCTATGTTTAGTGGACCTGCTACTGAGAAAAAATCACCTTTATGATTCAATGGATGCAATTTATCAGGATCGAAAAACACACCGGACTGTTTATCACGGACAAATGCATCATCTTCCCAGGAATCCCATAATCCTTTTGCCACTTCGAGGTATTCAGCGGCGATTTTGTATCGTTTAGCATGATCAGGATGTTCCGTAATTGTCTTGCTAAAGTTTAAAGCGGTTTTCTCCAATGGCGAGGTGACAACATTCCAGCCTGCCCGACCATGGCTGATCTGATCGAGAGAAGCAAATTGGCGTGCAACATTAAATGGTTCACTATAAGAAGTCGATAAGGTACCAACAAGACCAATTCTTGATGTCACTGCAGCAAGAGCCGATAAAATTGTAATCGGTTCAAACCGATTTAAAAAATGTGGCATGGATTTCTCGTTGATGTGCAACCCATCTGCAATAAAGGCTAAATCAAACTTTCCTTTTTCAGCCTTCTGTGCCTGCTCCTTGTAAAAATTAAGGCTTACACTTGCGTCGGCCTGAATTTCAGGATGTCTCCAGCCTGCTATGTTCCCACCAACCCCATGTATTATGGCGCCTAACTTTAATTTCCTTTTATTAGACATTTTTATCCCTCTCTTATATCCGAGTTTTTTGATAAGAATAATATTATTTTGGTGTTGTGACTATCCTATCATTTGATGGTTTTTTTTAGCAATACTTTTACTGATAGGAAAATTTATTTTGCAGATTAATAAATTCTATTACGCTTACTGCATGAGATGGAAACTAAGCTACTCCCTGGCCGAGTTGGCGCTGAACAAACAGGTGACAATCCCTAACAATCTGCTCCTTGTCATTGTCCAGGGATGCTACATGGAAAGAGTTTTGTAATACGCTCTCTCCTTTCCTCTCTGATCCAATGTGTTCAAGTATAAAATCTGTATTCTGCGGTGGAACCACATGATCTTCTGCTGATTTAATTCCCAAGACAGGGCAATGAATGCCTGACAAAATGGGAGGTGTAAGTTCCATTAATTTTTGCAGTTCGTGAATCGCTGTTATTGGTACTTTGTGATAAGTGATTTCATAGGCCTCTTTAGCTTTAATATCCGGCTCCCCCTCCTCCAGGAATCTCGGATTCGTTTTTTCTTTAAATTTATCGTATGAAGGAACAGAAAGGGCTGGATTAATTAACATAATCCCATTAATATCTTGGTATTTATGGGCAAGCCAAAGTGCCAAGGTACCACCCATTGACTGCCCCAACACGAAGATTTGGGTGCATTGCTGTTTTAGTTCTTGATATCCCATTTCCAAAGATGCAAACCAATCTTCTTGGCTGCACTTCTCTAAATCATAATAATGGGTTCCATGTCCCTGTAATCTAGGAGCCAAAATGGAATAACCATAATGTGCAAGTCTTTCCCCAAGATACCGTACACTTTGCGGCGTACCTACAAAACCGTGTGAAATGAGAATCCCAATATCGTTTCCTTTAAACTGAAACTTCTCT
>JAUZQA010000659.1 GCA_030705665.1 Bacillota bacterium | reverse complement strand
TCCATGCACCAAAACTACAATATATTAATTTTGAAGTATTAGTCAGTTTATTTAATCTTATGCTCGTAGTTAAGGCTCTGGAAGATCTTAAACTATTGGATAAGTTCGCCATTGCTATACTGAGTAAATGTCATAATAGTAAAAGTGTTTCAGCAATCCTAATTTTATTATGCTTTTTTAGTTCCATGCTTGTAACGAATGATGTGGCATTAATAACATTTGTACCATTAACACTGATAATTAGTAATATTATAAAAACTTCTATGTTAGATACTATTATACTAGAGACAATTGCCGCTAACATCGGAAGCAGCTTAACTCCTATGGGAAATCCTCAAAATCTTTTCATATTTACTAACTACGGAATAAGGCCTATACAATTTTTTACAACAATCCTTCTATTTGTGGTTCTTGGAATTATTCTGTTATTCTTTCTTAATCAAAGATTGAATAGTAAAACGTTGGAAATGGAACTTCCGTATATTCTTATAAAAAATAAAAAAAAGGCAACAGTATGGGGAATATTATTTGGCATCATTTCTGCATCCATACTAGGGGTTTTAAGCTACAAACTTGCATTCATCATAGCATTGGGAACCGCATGTATACTTGATATAAAATTATTGAAGAAAATTGATTATTTATTGCTTATTACTTTTATATGTTTTTTTATATTTACAGGAAACATATCGGAATTAAAGGTAGTTCACACATTTGCAAGCGAAAATCTCAAAAGTCCCACATCTATCTTTTTCAGTTCCATCATTTTAAGCCAACTGATAAGCAATGTACCAGCTGCGATCTTTTTATCAAAATTCTCCGTGAATTGGCAGCCTTTATTAGTAGGTGTGAATTTAGGTGGACTTGGTACGATTGTTGCTTCCCTCGCAAGTGTAATTTCATTTAAACTTTTTATTAAGAGAGATCCACAAAAAAGTAAAATGTACCTTTTAAGGTTTAGCTTTTATAACTTTTCAATTTTAGCTCTTTTAACTCTTGTATATTATTTTACGATGAAAAATCAAAATTTCTAATGAACGGTTTCTAAAAGATATCCAACAAGGTTGACAATAACTAAGATTGAAGAGACATTATAGAAAAATAACGAAATTTAGAGAATGAACTGAAATAACTAAGAAACCAATTTTGCAACTCTTTCGCATTTTTCAATAATAAATAATCAGGCGCCTTTCTTGAATAAAGAGGCGTCCTTTCTAGATTACGTTATTAAGGTGAATCATTGTTTGTGTAAAATGGGATGTATTATAAAATTTAAACACGCAATTTCTGACTCAATACTTGACTTAGGCAAGTTTGGAAAGTTTATACTGCTGCATGAATCCTATCTATCAAGTGTCGGCTTTAATGATTTGTATGTTAGAACCTAAAAATAGTTTTTTTGATATCATTATAAGGAACACTTTAATAAATTAGAGAAATAAATATCCAATATTTTAACTGAAGTGGAGCACGTATTTAATATTATGATATTAGTAATTGACAACTATGACTCTTTTACATTTAATTTAGTTCAATATATTAAAAAAATTGGCAAAGATGTTGTTGTTATTCGCAACGATCAGGTGTCACTTGGTAGGATTAAAGAGATGAAACCGGACTACATACTTATTTCTCCCGGCCCCGGTAATCCAGACCATGCAGGTATTTGCTTGGATATCGTAAAAAACTTTTATAAAGAAATCCCTATATTAGGTGTCTGCCTGGGGCAACAGATTATTGCCCAAGCATTTGGCGGTATAATTAAAAAAGCAATGAAACCGATGCATGGAAAAGTTTCGTTAATTACACATGATCAAAAATGTATCTTTCAGTCCATTCCGTCACCATTACAGGTGGCAAGATATCATTCATTAGTCGTAGATGAATCTACATTTCCTAAATGCCTTGAAATTAGTGCAAGAAGTGAAAATGGGGAAATTATGGCAATACGACATAAGCAGTTTAAAGTAGAAGGAGTTCAGTTCCATCCTGAGGCTATTTTGACAGAAAATGGATTAAAGATGTTACAGAACTTTTTTATTAAATGATGGTAAAGGAAAATAAAAATGCAATTAACAAAACAAAATCCTCCACCAAATTATTAATTTCCATAGAGACACACTCCAACCAACTTAATAGAAATGTTCCTAAATTAATTCACTACTCTTATTAAAACAAATGTATTAAATCGGCAAAAGAATATGGAATTGCCATATCTGGCAACACCCATCTGTTTCGTTGAAAAATCTTCAAGAACCATTGCCAAAATAATATTGGAAAATTGAACAATCAAGGTTAGTATAAAAATAAGAAGATTCTTCATGTTTTTCATCGGTTTCATTCTCCTATACAAGAAGAAAAAGACAATGCCAAACGGATTGTCTTTTTCACTTTATTTGCTATTTTTTTGGTGCGCCTGTTTCAACTGGATTTGCAGGATTCATACTCCATTCATTCCATCCACCGTCGTACTCTGCAATATGTTTTAAGCCCATTACGTCAGCGTAGAACAGCACTTCTGAAGCTCTCCATCCAGTTCCACAATAG
>JAUZQA010000658.1 GCA_030705665.1 Bacillota bacterium | reverse complement strand
TTTGGTCTGTATTAGTGTTTTTTTCAGAACTATTCTGGTTGCTGCTGCTACCACAAGCAGACAACATTATCATCAGTGCCAGAGTAATGATTCCTACTAACATTTTTTTGTTCTTCATCTCTTGTTATCCTCCTTTTTTGTTACAAAAAGGAGGATACAACAAAAATGTGCAAAAAATATGCATTTTCACTATTTTTATATTGTTAATCTTAAATTCAGGAAAAAAGTATTATTTTTCTCCGACCAAAGCTTGAAAAAATTAGATGCCTCTCTAACCGAGTACCGATATATCCAAAAACAGAACCCGTTACTATTCGGTTGCCAGCTTTATTGTTTTCTTTACTAGCACTTACCTTTACGATCACTCCCTCATAAAATATCCTGCAATAGCCGGAAAACTCTCAAATTCCTTTTTCATATCCCGAAACGAGATGAACTCATTTCCTCTACTAAGCTGGAAGTCTAGTGAGTATTCGTGGCAATTCAATGGAGTTTTAAGAAAGGATTCTGTATAGAAATCGATGGCGTCTTCCTGACTCAGGGCATAGATGAAGATAAAAGTCTTCTGATCCATTTTCAGGGAGTAGATCCGAACCTTATGAATACCTAATACATTGTTTTCAATCATTTCTGCTACTTTCTGCTTATCTGCTTTGTATAAGTCTGATATGGAAAATTCGTCATTTAAAGAAATTTTCTTCTCCTCTAGTAAATGGTAAATGAAATGGGCCAATGTAGATTCTTGAGTAATGAGACAATCCTCGAAATAATCTTTTACAAGCATGTATGAATACCCCTTTTTTAGATTCTTTTTTGACCATGGGCTTCCTTCTGAAAAAAGCTAAAAATGGTTATACAACGTTAAGACTCTGTTCATTTTGGTCCTCTAGCTTTCCAGTATGCTCGTTGTATTTCACCCTAACGGTTCCAACTGGACCATTTCGGTTTTTCGAGACGATGATTTCAAGTGAACGATCCGTTGTGTCCTTGTCATAATACGCTTCACGATATAAGAACAATATGACATCGGCATCCTGTTCAACACTTCCCGATTCCCGAATATCAGACATCATAGGCCGTTTATTTGCCCTCGATTCCACTGATCGATTAAGCTGTGCCAAGCAGATGACGGGGCAATCAAAATCCTTTGCCATCGTTTTCAAGGATTTGGATATTTCCGTTACTTGTAAATGGGAATTGCCACTGTAAAATTGATGGGAATGAATCAGTGTTAGGTAATCAATGAACAGGATCGGTTTCTTGTCTGGAAATTGATGCATCATCTTTCTCGTTTTCGCTCTCATTTCGGCAATCGTTTGTCCAGCCCCATCAAATATTTGAATATTGGTCTCTGCGAGATCACCAATTACATCTGACCATTTATCCTTTTGATTTTGAGTAAGCAATCCTTTCGGGTCCCGCAGTTTTCTGCGATTAAATCCCCCTGTTGAAGCGATTAATCGGGATGTTATCAGCTTTTCGGGCATTTCCAAGGAAAATACAAGTGGCAGAAACCCTTCCCATCCCGTCATTTTTGCAAAATGGAGCATCACATCGGTCTTTCCCATCGAGGGTCTTGCCGCTAAAATGGTCACTTCCCCACCCTGAAAGCCTCCCGTCACTTCGTCTAGCTTATGAATACCTGTTGTCGCATTTTTCAAAGCTGCTTGATCTTCCCAGGGGGCCTCATAAATATCTGCCAGGGCTTGGTGTAAGGACGTGTGATCTTCCATCTTCATTTGGTTAATTTTATCCAATTCAGCAATGACCTTTGCAATCTCCCAATCATTCATCGCTGCAACGCTCAAGATGTTTCTCTTTTCCCGCTCCTTCCACAAGTCAAGAATGAGCTTCTCCGTTCCATCAAATTTCTCAATATCTGCATATGATAACAGATCCGAAAGGTAACTCATTCCACCAAATGATTCGAGGTCGGGTAAGGTTGTCAATGTGATTAAATCAATATTCTTCCCAGCACGCTTTAACTCCACCATTCTTCGCATTAATTCTTGGTGCCGTATACTTTCAAGCTGTTCAGGTTGAACCACCGTATCCTTGAGTAAGTACTCCGCTTTCATCAAGCTCCCTAAGAACGCTTTTTCAGCAATACTCATTCCTCTTCACCTGCCGTTAAATCGAGTTTAAATGCACTTGGAATCGACCTTCCGGCAGGAACAGATCCCTTTTTCTGTCTAACAGGCATGTGGTTCTCATCAGACGAATCAACTTCTTCTACGGTTAGTAACGATTCATTTTCCCAGTTTTTGAGAATCCCAACAATATAGTTTAGCTTTCGTTTGTTATTTGTACATGCAATATTCATGGCCTTTACGATCATTTCTTTTGGCTGTAAAAAGCTAGAATCATCTAACCAAGCTAACAGCTGCTGTTTCGCATTTACGTTTGAAAGACCAAATCCATTCGTATCCCAAAACTCAATAATTTCTTGCGCATCTGGATTACTAAGTACCGGAATTTTTACGTCTGGATTATTTTCCATATTTGGATAGAAATCTTTTTGTTCTTGTTTTTCTTTTTCTTGTTGTTGTTGTT
>JAUZQA010000657.1 GCA_030705665.1 Bacillota bacterium | reverse complement strand
GTCATCTTATCGGATGAACAGATCACAGAAGAGGATCTTAATCAGCATTTGGTCCAACAAAACAGTGGCATTAGTGTATTCCATGCAAAAAATTTTTCGTCAATGACTAATCTGCTTGAGGAAACAGAACAAAATTTGATTGTGGATGAATTAGAAAAATATAAATCGACAAGAAAAGCTGCAAAATTTTTGGGTGTTACCCAATCATTACTGATGAGAAGAGTAAAGAAATATAATATAAGGATTGCTGAAGAAAATGAAATAAAAATGGAAAACTAGTTAAGAGATGTTTTCCTATAATTCATAATTGGTACTTATAATAATCAATAACAGGCAAATTCACTTTCCAAGGTAAAATGAATTTGCCTTTTTTTAGCTACCTTAAATTCTTGTTTTACACCAGTCAATGATGAAGGCAGCATATGCTTTTGTAACTTCTTTTACACTATTTAAATCAACCCACTCATTTGCTCCATGCATGTTTCCACCTTTTGGTCCATAACAGGTGCAAGGGATATCGTAATATAAATTATAGTATTTTATATCAGTTGTACAGGTAATTGCGGCATATTCTAATTCCTTCCCCGTTACTAGTTTGTGAGCACATTCTAGAGTTTTAAAGATCTCTAAATCTCGATCTAGAGATACCCCTTCCGCATGAAATCCGTAAAAGGTAATTTCCGGCGTCACTTCTTTTAACCATTCGTCCTGCATCGCTGCTTTAAGGATCCATTCCTTTACTTCTTCCTTGGCTTTTTGCGGGTCCACACCAGGGTAAAACCCAACTCTTACTTCGAAGGTGCATTCAGCTGGTACACTTGATGGCCAGTCCCCAGATTGAATTGTACCGATATTTACGTTTAATGGATGAGGATGATTCTTATATTTATCATGTTTTTCTAATTGGTTTAGATAGGATCGATATTCTTGAATTGCACTAACTAGGATCATTGCTTTTTCGATAGCATTTACAGCTCGATCTGCTCGCTCCGTGTGCGCACCTAACCCTTTTACTTTGACTCTCATCCAAAAGACGCCGACTTGAGCATCTAAAGCAGTTTGTCCAAATGGCTCCGGAATAAGGGCCCCATCTGCTTTATAGCCCTCCACTAATGTAGCTAGCGCACCATTGCCTGTACATTCTTCTTCAATAACCGTTTCAACGAGGACATCTGAACCAAGCTTGATACCGGTATCCTTTATCGCTTTTAACGCAAAGATCATGGCAGCTACACCAGATTTCATATCCTGTATTCCACGGCCATACATCCTATTCCCCTCAATTACTGAGCCCCAAGGATCATAATCCCATAACTCTACAGGTTCCGGACTTACAACATCAATATGCCCTTGAAGGATTAGGCTTTTCCCAATCTTCGCTCCTTCAGTTGCTAGTTTACCTACTACATTTGGCCTATCATCATACGGCCATTCAGGCGTCGAATACCCTTTATGCTTAGAAATTTTCTCTAAATCAGGGGTAAAAATATCTACGTCCATACCCATTTCATTTTTTAAGAAATTTCCAATATATTGTTGAATGGGAGCCTCATTTCCTAGAGTACTCTGGTATTTTCCTAGATTACTTAAAAATGAAACTTCATCCTCCCACAGATCATCAACCTTTTCAAAAACCGATTTCAGCATCTGTTTTTGTTTTGTTTGTGACAATATTTTTCCTCCTTAGTAAGTAGAATATCTCACAATATACCAATTATGTTTGTGACAAAGACAAAGTAACATCAAGCAGAATGTTAGTGCCATTTATTAGATCCTCATCAAGTGTCAGTTCGTCTTCGCAGTGGCTTTTTCCATCAACGCTTGGAACAAAAATCATTCCAGAAGGAACAATATGATTCATATACTTCGCATCATGCGCTGCGCCGCTGATAATTCGCTCACATGAATAATGACGTTCTTTTGCAGCGTCTTCAATAAGGCTAATGATATCTTCAGAGAAATGGCTTGTTTTGATTTCCCACAATTCACTTATGGTAATTCCGAAGTCTTCGCTTGCAGCAAGTGTACTAAGGGTTTCCCGGATCACTTCCACCGCTCTATCCCGAATGGAGTCATCCTCATGGCGCACATCAACCGAAAAGACTACCTCACCTGCCACACAATTAACTGCTCCTGGGGATGCTGAGATCCTGCCAATTGTAACAAGACAATGTGGATCAATTTGGGCAGTGATCTCATGAATTAATGAAATCATTTTACTGGAGAACAATAAAGCATCTTTTCTCATTAATAATGGTGTAGTTCCGGCATGGGCTGAGTGACCGGATATTCTCACCTCAAGCCAAGTCATTCCTTGAATACCCGTTACAGCGCCAATATTTGTCCGATGATTTTCAAGTACAGGACCTTGCTCAATGTGTAATTCTACATAACGGTAGATATCGTTTGCCCGATTTGTTTCTGTCCCTAAATATCCTGTCTTTTCTAATTCCGCACCAAAAGATTTTCCATCCTTATCTTGAACAGAATAAATAAAGTCCCTTGAAAAAATATTAGCAATTCCGCCTGATCCGAGCATAGGGGGCTCAAAGCG
>JAUZQA010000656.1 GCA_030705665.1 Bacillota bacterium | reverse complement strand
GGAGGAGTGATAATAAATACCGGTGTGAGTGCTACAAATTATATTAACCCCAATGTAATTGATCAGCGGATTGCCGGAAATAATTAAAAAAATTTCCCTTCGGTCACACAGGAAAATTAATCAGCCGTAAAACCATCAAAAGCGCTTGAGCTAGTTAACCGAGCAGAATAGTGAATGTTGCTACCTTTGTTAACTCCACTCTTTAAAGCCCCTGAAATCTGAGGGCTTTTTTCCTTTTATACATATACTTTAGGGAAGAACTAAAAGGTGTTCTGGGAGATAAAGCAACTGCTGATACCTTATCTCCCAAAGGGTTTGCTACAGGACCGGTGCCTGGATCGGTACGGCAAAACTTGCTCCACTACAGAAGATATAAAAGTGAAAGAGATAATGAAAGTAAGGGTGATGACCCAAGACAATGGTTTCCTAAAAGCTTCTCTATTAGGTCGAAAAGCAGCAATATCACGAAGTTTTTTTCGAGTGGTAAATATTAAAAACGAGCAGTAGCTTTTATGTAACGGGAAAAATTGTGAAGTACTATACTTAAAGTAACAGGGGATTTACTTAAATAACGATATTCAGCAATCGGGCGTGTTTCAAAAGGAACGCGCCTTTTAGTTATAAGGCTTAAACACAATTGGATAGTCGTCTCCTAATTCCTCTCTTACTCTTGCAGTAAGTATTTTTCCCCAGTCATTATGATTATTTACACGTTGATAAAAAGCTGTATCCTTCAAACAATCACCATTTAAATCGACAACTTTTTCAAATGCAGAAACCCATCGGATTAGCTCTTTCTTTAAACCTTCAGATAACGGAAAATCATCAAGGTCAAAATTCCAGCTGCATTTAGCACACCAAATAGGATCTGCGGAAAAATCGGCTTCAATTTTATAATTATCGTGATTACACCTTTCCCATGACATAGTCAGTGTCCACCTTGTTTATTATAGATTTTAGAAAATTATATCATGAGATTTACTTTCGGTAATCCTGACCTATGTTAAATAGGCAGAAAAAGAAATATGCTTTTCTTATTTTGAAATCGGGTGCAACACTTGAAAAATATAATATGGAGGGTAGTTATTGACATTCAAAATTATTACACTATATAATGTAATTGTGTATTGGAGGAAGAGGTAATGAATGAAAATTTTTGTAGTTGTACACCCAAGCCCCAACTAACAGAACGTCCCTTGTTGGATATAGAAAAAGCTGAAAATTTAAGCGAAACATTTAAAATTTTATCTAACGGGACTCGTCTTAGAATATTACATGCTTTGGTTAGAAAATCAAATTCATCCGTTAGTGAGATTGCAGAACAACTTAAAATGAAACCTCAGGCTATTTCCAATCAGCTTCAACGCTTGGTTGATAAAAGCATTGTACGTTCATATAGGGAAGGTAATTTTATTCGGTATAGAATTGTTGACCCTTGTATCGTCAACCTTTTAGAACAAGGGCTTTGTTTAACAGAAGATTTGCCAGTATAGGAGGAGATTCAGGATGGAAAAATGTGCAAGACCAAGTTGTAATTGTCTTATCGGTGAAACCAAAGTAGAAGTAAAAGGAAAAGTTTATTGTAGTCAAGAATGTGCAAACAATTGCACAGATGAAAAATGCCTATGCCAATCTTGTGGTTGTGAAAAAGCTAATTAATAAAGAGTAAAGTTCGTGATTAGATTGTAGTTATTACAATAATAGCTACAATTTTTTTGTGTTTATAGTTTCCTTGAGCGTTATTCAACAATCGGGCGCTTGTGCGGCCAAGCTTAGGTCGTATCATATAACGGGTGGGATTCCCGTCGAGTAAGAACTAGCCATTCGCTCGTAGCGAGTCTTGGAGGACTAAAGGTAACTTAAGTCTTTAAGCGTAGACAGTTAGGTGGCGGGCCGAAAGCCAATTGGTTGAAGGGATTGAGCTCCATAATGATTGTAAATCGAGAGGGCTGATGCTTTAAGCGCTGCAGAAAGCTACATTTTATCTTTCGTTAAAGGCAAGAATGGTAAAACCTCTCTGGAGTCATAGACCTTGGCACGTTATACATTGATATGATACGGCAACTTGGGAGACCCTACCGGTCTTTTCTTTTTTTAGAAGAGTATGGTGTACAAGCGATAAAAAGCAAGGAAACCAAATGCCGATGTAGGGAGTCGGATAGCAGCGTAGTACCAATGAAGTTGGGTAATGCCGATGGAGGAAAGGCTAGCTACCAGTTATCACCCTTACTAGGGACACATTTACTACACACAGAGGTAGGAATAATAAATGGAAACAAAACTACTAAGGATAGCAGAAATAGCAAAATCAGAACCTAAAATGAAATTTACATCTCTGGCACATCTATTAAACAAGGAAGCATTGGTTCAATGTCATCATGAACTTCCCAATAAGAAGGCAACTGGAATTAACGGTACCACTAAAGTGCAATACGATGAAAATTTGGAAGAAAACATAATGGATTTAGTAGGTAGGCTTAAAAGCAAAAGTTATCGTCCTGTTCCAGTAAGGAGAATGTATATTCCAAAGCTTAATTCAAACAAGAAAAGACCATTG
>JAUZQA010000655.1 GCA_030705665.1 Bacillota bacterium | reverse complement strand
CATCATAAAAATCCCCTCAGCCACCGCCTATATACTTATATATATGCAGATGACCAAGTGGATAAAAATTGTCCAAAATGTACAGAATGGACTCTTTTTAAAAATGATTATAAAAAAATACACATAATTTTTAAATCTCCACGAATCAGAAAACACCAAATACCTTGTCAGAACATGATTAAAGGATTGGATGATTTGCAGGATTTCTCATGTTTTTGTTATAGACTCTTTTAAATTCAAGACTTACTCCTCCAAAATTTATCAGTAACCCATCAGCAATTCCATATGCTTCAAGGTAGTTAATCGCTTGAGCTTTGTGAACATCCTCCAAATTTTCAAGCGCTTTTATAATTGGCAAAGACATTATGTTTCCTTCTTTCCCTACCCCAAAATCTAACAATTCACACTCCTTACTATTTATTTAACCTACTATTAATCCTGCCAATCCTTTAATCCTTAAATCGTGTTAAATTTGTCCTCAAGGGTTTATTTATCTGTTAAAAGATGTATAATAAGATTTAGGGAAGCCATATTTCAACAAAATATTTGTTGTGTTTGAAGGGTGCATCCTTTATTTGCATTCATATAATACTTAAGAAGGTGATGTCATGGATCGTACAATACCTGATAAATTGATTTATTTTTTGAAAAACGGCCCCAAGGATTCCGAGGATGGATATGAATATGCATCAGAGCTGAACCGCATCCTTAACTCGGATGACTGCCAGCACTCATTAAGCGGTAAAGAAATCGAACTTCTTAGAGATTATGCCGAAAAGATCAGGAAATTAGGCGAATTGGATTATTACACTGAAGAAAGAATCAAGGATACAGAGCATGATATCTTCGGCACAAGAGGCATAATCGGTTTTTTAGGCGGAAAGGCTGAGCAAAAGCCCCAATGGCCGTTCTAAAAACATTTTATAAACATTAAATCCCTTATATCTAGTACTTTGTAAAATCTTAATACATATAAAGATTTTACAAATGTACATCCTATGTTTGTGGCCTGCTTATCTATAACTTTTAGACTTTACAGGCCACTAATGATATAAGGGATTTTTGACGCATTATTCACTTTATAAAATATCGAAGGTCAAATATCCCCCAAGTGCACTGGATATACTTGCCCCCAATGATTTTTGACAAAGTGGATTCATGTATATTGACAAATTGTGATACATCCTTAATGGGAACCGTTTTCAAGCTGCTCTTTCCATATTCAAAAAAATCCGTCTCAGCACCGACAATAAATTCAGCGATTTTTCTTAAGGTGCTTTTTCTTTGTTCTATACATTTAATGAGCCATGAAGCACTGTCTATCCTGGACTGAACAAACTTCTTAGCTTCATTGTTCATCTCGTCGGACTCGATTGTTCTATAATACTTACTTATGTTCAAGAAGGGTATTGCATCTTCGTTTATTACTACTTCGTAGTTTCCTTTTATCTTTTTAATAATTGCATCCGGGATAATGAATTTTAATTCATTGCTGCAGCTGAATTCCCTGCCTGGTTTCGGTTCCAGTGACTTTATCAGCTTAAAAGCCTCTTCAACCCTTTTTTCTTCCAAGCCGGTTTTCCCGGCAATCTTTTTAAAATTTTTAGCTGCAAGGTCATCCAGCTCGTTTTCTACCAGATCAATAATATCAGAATCGACTTCATCCATTTGCCTCAGCTGTATAAGGAGGCATTCCTTCAGATTTCTTGCGCATATTCCCGGAGGGTCAAATGTTTGAAGCAGTATAAGAACCTTTGAGATTTTGGATGCAGGAATATTGAAATATGCAGCTGCTTCAGAAATATCGATTGAAAGATATCCATTTTCATCGATATTGTCAATCAGGTATTCGCCTATAACAATTTGACCTTTTTCCATATTTGTCATGTGCATCTGAAAAAGAAGGTGATCCTTAAGCGAGAGCTTCACAAATCTATCGTCCATAGCATCTTCGTCTCGAAGCCATTCGCTTTCATCATATTTGGGAATATCATTTTCGTCATCTCCGGTTTCAACTTCCCATACACCGTTTTCATGGGGTATCGAATAATCCTCGTCACTGATGTTTCCTTCATTATCTGCAATTTCAAGCACCGGATTTGTTTCAAGCTGTTCTTCTACGTATTCAAACAATTCCTGGGAAGTCATTCTCAAAACTTCCAGGACTTGTTTTATTTTGGGAGTAAGAAGCAATTTCTGAGATTGGACTAAATTCAGGTCAAAATTTAAATCCAAGCCTTTCCACCTCGCATTTAGGTTTATATATATATTATATACCCTATTAGCTTGGCATAGTAGTGCTGATATAGTTAAATAATGGCATTCTCAGTAATGACCATATGAAGAGGCACGTCATACCTGTCTATAGGCACTTCATCTGCAATCTGGGCTTCAAAAGCCAGCCCCACCTTGAAACAGGCAAAACTCGTCTTTTTAAGAAACCTGTCATAATACCCTCCGCCATAGCCGATCCTGTTTCTTCTTATATCAAATGCTACTCCCGGCACAACAACCAAATCAATTTTTGACGGCTGTATTTTTCTTATTTTCTCTGCTTT
>JAUZQA010000654.1 GCA_030705665.1 Bacillota bacterium | reverse complement strand
GTTATCGTCCTAGAAGATTTGAATGTAAAGGGTCTGATTAAAAATCGTAGATTGGCTAGAAGTATCGCTGATGTTAGTTGGAGTATGTTCAAAACCTTCGTAAGTTATAAAGCAAATTGGGCAAATAAAACAGTCGTGTTGGTTGACCGCTTCTTTGCATCTACCAAGCTGTGTAACGGTTGTCATACCAAGAACACTCTATTATCCCTCTCTGACCGAAAATGGGTCTGCCCGATTTGTGGTGTGAAGCACGATAGGGACATCAATGCTTCTAGAAATATAAAAGAAGAAGGTTTAAGGATTTTACGTTCCAATCTTCTTAATGTTTAAATAAAAACTTTTACCGTCGGAACGGCGGGGTGAGCCAGTGGAGAGAATGTAAGACGTTCCATATCGGAAAGTAGTTCTCAATGAAGCAGGAATCCAACGACTAGCTTTAGGTCATCAAAGGGTTTTAAAGCCCGCATGGGCGTTAGAATCCTTCGACTTTAGTAGAGGGAAGTTCAAAAAGTTTATATTCACTAAAATGTAGAAGAATATAATAAGAAATATCATAACTTAACCAATAAGGGTGTAGGATATATGGATTGGAGACCTGATCGTAAAGCCAAAAAAGCGATTTATAAACAACTTGCTGAATATATCGAAAATGGGATTGCAGATGGCACATTTCCTCCGGATAAGCCATTACCATCCGAAAGGAATCTAGCTAACGAATTAAATTTGAACAGGAGCACTGTGGTGGCCGCATATGATGAATTGGAATCAAATGGTCTAATTCAAAGAAGTAGAGGAAGCGGGACGACCATCAGCAAAGATATCTGGGGCATCACGAAGAAAAGGATTCCTAGCTGGAATAGATATATTGAAGCAGGATCCTTTTTGCCAAATTTACCTGTTACTCAACGTATACGGAAAGAAGCTATAGAGCATAAATTAATTAATTTAGCCAGCGGAGAACTGTCGGAGGATCTTTTTCCACTGAACTATTTAAGGGAGATTACAGCGACCAGGTCATTTATCGGAAGCTTAGGTTATGATCATCCACAGGGCAATGCAATACTGAGAGAAACGATCACAAAGCATGTTATGAAATATCGTAAAATTGAAACAAATCCTGCTTCGATATTAGTTACATCTGGCGCACAACAGGCATTACACCTGGTTGTGCAGTGTCTGTTAAAACCTGGTGATGCAGTTGTTTTAGAAGATCCATCTTATCATTACAATCTTCCGATATTTAAAACAGCGGGACTGAAAACATATTTCCTTTCGGTGGGTAAGAATGGAATAAGTCCCGATGAACTCTTGACATTACATAAAAAACATCGAATTAAAATGATATTTTTAAATCCTGCTTTTCAAAATCCAACAGGGAGTTTCCTTAGCAAAGAGAAGCGAAAGGCCATTTTGGACATATCTTCAGAACATGGAATTCCTGTTGTGGAAGATGATCCTTATAGTCTTACATCTTTTACTGGGAACGAGGTTTCCTCGCTAAAATCAATGGATGTTCATGGAAATGTTTTATATATTAGTTCATTATCAAAAATCGTTGCTTCCGGATTAAGAATTGGCTGGATTATTGGACCAAAACCTGTAATTGAGAGATTATCGGATGCAAAACAACAAATAGATTTTGGCCACGCCAGTTTTACGCAATGGATTGCCAATGATTTTTTGGAATCGAAAAATTTTGATTCACATATGAAACGTTTAGTAAAAGAATTAGAAAAGCGAAGGAATCAAATTGTTAGCAGTCTTAGGCTCTATTTAAAGGATCAAGTTGAATTTAATATTCCTCAGGGAGGAATTCATATTTGGTGCAAAATCAATAAAGACTTTAATGAAACCCAATTACTTGAAGAATCCATTAAAAGAGGGGTTATTTATGCCCCTGGTTCAACGATGGGGTCCAAAAAAGGCTTTGCCCGTTTCACTTTTGCACGAGAAGATGAAGAATCCATAAATGAAGGAATAAAAAGGTTTGCTGAAGCTCTAGATTTCCTTTAAGCCGAGCGGTAGCAGTAAATTTAAAAAAATCATGGTTTTTCACCATGATTTTTTTATTGAAGGATAAATGGATGGTGAAAATACCTTTTAATTGGATGGTTAAAATTTTGTTGTATCCCTTATGATAGAAGAGTGGATCTTATCAACGAATAGTGTGAAAGCTACTTTGTTAAATAATGTGTAATTACTTTTTACTTTATAAATAACTGTAATAGAGGGAATGGCTATGAATAAAATTAATCAGATAAGGCATCGTAAGTCACTTGAACAGATCAAGCCTTATACACCAGGTAAGCCATTATGGGAAGTTCAAAAGGAATTAGGGCTGTCCAAGGTGATTAAATTAGCTTCAAAT
This sequence comes from Bacillota bacterium, assembly GCA_030705665.1. The sequence continues at coordinate 193 of JAUZQA010000654.1, read as the reverse complement.
GAGAATCCACTTGGACCATCCCCAAAAGCCCTCCAAGCGATTTCAATTATCATTTCAGGGTTAAACCGTTATCCGGATGCACACGCGATGGATTTGAAAAATGTGATTTCATCGAGACTGTTATTGTCCACAGACCAACTAATTATTACAAATGGGGCTGACGAATTAATCACCTTAATTTCGGAAACATTTC
>JAUZQA010000653.1 GCA_030705665.1 Bacillota bacterium | reverse complement strand
TATGGATCGCTCCAGTTCGGTGCAAGAAATGATGTTCCGGTTTAAGCAACTCTGCTACCGTATAAGCTTTTGTCGTTTCACTCGCAAATTTCATCATCATACCAGAAGGTGTCTCAGAACTCATATTGGCATTTTCTTTTGTAATATCATTAGATTCAGCCCTAATAATAGACGCAATGGTTTCAAATGACTTTCCATTTCTAGCCTTCGTTCTCTCCTCACGATATAAAATATAAGCCTTTGCTACATCTGTTCTCTCACTCTTCATAAGCTCGATTTCAATTAAGTCTTGAATTTCTTCTACTGAAACTCGAGTTTGTTGGATTTGTTCAGTCACACCTTGTAATACCTTTTGAGCTAATTTAGGTGTAATTCCTTGTTCTGTTGCTTGTTCAGCTTTTTCTATGGCCTGAATTATTTTTTCGGAATAAAATGGGACAACACATTTGTCTCGTTTGATAACTTCTTGAATTTTACTTATCGTTGTCAATATCATCACATTCTTTCAAAAAATTTCCTGTAAGGATTGCTGTTTAAAAAGCGCTTATATTTTGCACCACTAGAGCCAAATCCTGACGCTCCTCGTTTAGATTCAGATAACTCATTTACCTCTGTAAGCTGAACCATCGGCACATGCTGAATCACCATTTGAGCAATATGCATTGATTTATCCACTTTTGATTTTTACATCCAAGTTCATGTTGTTTCTCCTTATCTATTAAAATGAAAGGTTTCGTCTGTAATAGGAGCTACTTTCGCTTTTGCATATGTAGAACCCTTTTGTGAAAAGAAATCATACGTTGAGCCTTCATTACGAATGCCATTCATCACAATCGGGTTGACTTCTTCCTCTGGAAACATAGATTCGAAGCCGACATTCATTAACGCTTTATTAGCGTTATAGCGTACATACGCTTTAACCTCGGGTGATAACCCTGTTTCAGCATAAACATCATCGGTATACTGCATTTCATTTTGGTACAGATCGAGTAATAGTTCATAGCCCCATACTTTTAACTCATCTTGCTTTTCCTTTGTAAATTGCTTGAATAAGCTTTGGGCAAAAAAGCCTACTGCCACACCGTGAATTGCTTCGTCCAATCTGTTCACATAAGTTCGTCAGACTTATGCCGTGAATTCACACTGCTTATAATTTCTTATAAGTTCAGACCATTTCATACATATTTCTATGTCTCTCCGCTTCGAACGCCATTATTGACTTACGCTCTACTCTACTTGCTTCCATGTTTTGCATGTGCTTTCGATGGTCGTTGCACCTTATTGATTATCCTCTATATATTTATTCCAAAACCTTCTATAAAGCCTCTTATGCCTAATTCTACTACCAGTTCCTGCCGATAAATTGAAAGCTCTTTCAATACCAGCATTTGTCGCACCCTTTTTAAGCATTTCTACTACTTTAATGAATTGTTCATAAGTTAATGCTCGTTTTTGACCATTTGATTTTTCTTCTTCATAATCTTCAACTGTTGCCCATAATTTTTGAAACCTTTTTTTATGTCTAATTAATGAAACGTACCTATCGTGAAGACTATATATTTCTGCAACTTCGGAATTAGTTTTCCCAGCTTTAAACAATTCAACAATTTCATAAAATTGTTCATTGCTCAGCTTTGATTGTGGATTCAGTTCACCAATGATTCTTTCAGACCTAATTTGTCTGCCTTTTTCATCTACAACAATGCCTAGTCCACCTTCTCCACCAAGTGTTAAATTGTAGCCTTGTTTGTATGAACCCAGCTTTTTTATATAGTGTTTTTCTAATTTAGAAAGTTGTTCCAGTGAAATTTCATTTGACTTATATAGAACACGATACTTATATTTTTTATATTTGTTAAAAGATTTTTGTAGATATCTGTTATAATGGCAATTTTTTTTGAGCATTAGTAGATGATCTTTTAATCTTTTGGATTTATCAATTTGTGCATCTTTTCCGATATATAACTTTTGGTTAATTTCAATAGAATAAATTCCTTTCATAATTACACCTCATCTATAATTCATGAGATTCCTTACTAATGAAACTTATTGGTTACCTATATATAACCTCTGGATTGAAATAATTATCTAACCAAATTATATCAAAAAAGGAACAAACGTTCTATAATTTATGTTGAATTTTTCAATATATTTTATTAAAAATTTACTTTGAAAGAGTTCTTCTAATAATAAGAAGACTTGATTTTTATACTGTATTAAAAGTTTTGGCTTTATTAGAGAGATAATTAATCTTGGCTCAAGATCGCCCTCGTCTTTACGTTAGGGTGTTTCTTGAATTCAAAGAGTTTTACTTGCGCCACCATTTAACGCAAGATTAGCGAAATCACTTCTGCGCTATTACGCAGGAAGCCTTGTCCACCTAAATATAGAGGGTAGAAAAACCCTGAGTAAAATAAAAAGGATTCTAGCATGACGGATGAAAACATCGCTTTCCATAAGCTTTCTGAATTTCCTACTTCTATATTGTTATAAATATCGCCAATTTTATTTGCTTTGTATTGCAGATACTCGTTTTTCTTCACCCATTCAAAAAGCTCGTCGATTTCT
>JAUZQA010000652.1 GCA_030705665.1 Bacillota bacterium | reverse complement strand
GCTGGTATCTTGGCATGTGTCGTAAGCAACAATGACGAGGGCTTCATGATCGACGGCAATCTGATGATTGTAGCCTTGTTGAAATCCGTTCTTTCTTGTTTTCATGAGCCGAGAATCAGGGTCAACGGGATTCGTGCAATCATTCGCTTTTAACTCACGCTTTTCATCATTGGCTCGCTTCTTAATGTCTTCCAGGGCTTTGTTCAATCGTTCAAGCCGCTGTTGTTTGTTTTTAATCTCTTCCGGGACCTCGTCTCCGGATTTTTCACCCCATTGTTCGGTTTCTTGGATGTCATTGGTTTGAATCTCTTCGAACGCTTTTTTAATCTCTTCGTTTAATCGGGCCATCTCTTTTTGGATCCCTTTAAACTTTAGGTTGCCGCTTTTGGGTCCGACACCGTTGATTTTGGTTCCATCAAGGCTGATATGCCCGAAGCTAACCATATTCAATGACCGACAGAGGGTCAGGACTTCCATGAATAATTCCCGAACCTGGTTTTGATTGTCTGCGATAAATCGAGCAATCGTTCTCCAAGAGGGCTTTTCGCCGCCGCTAAGCATGATTCCGCCCAGATCTTTTTGGGCTAAACGAGCGATTTTACGTGAGCTGCGGTTGCCAGTGGCGACACCATAAAAGACTAATTTCAAAAGGAGTCTTGGATGAAATGCTTCCGAGCCAATGGTGCTATATCGACAACGAATGCCGTTAATATTGATTTTGTCTGCGATTTCAAGGATCGTCCAGCTGATATCGTCATCGGGGATCAAATCTCCGATTCGTTGGGGCAAAAGATACGTTGGATCACTGTGATGATCTCTAAACTGGCCCATTCCCAACGCCTCCCATGTTGTGTTCATGGGATAATTCGATGTTTAGCTCTTACTTTCCTGTTCTTCCCTGTGCCTTTGATGGACTTATTTTTATTTTCTGCACTTGGTTTTGGCACAGGGCTCTAGCAAGGAAGGGGCTTCTGGGCGGATTAAATCAGAAGTTTCTGGTTTGAACTGTAACGATCATGGCAGTTAGGAAATTGCTCTTTGAGCCAAATTAACCTTCTTATTACTTATCCTAACTTCACTACGCAGCAAAGCTCCGACACTCCCTTCCTTGTCAGGGAAGGGAGCCGGTGGGTTAGGTCTCCCCCGCAACGCAACCGCAGTTTAGGCCTACATTATTATCGAAAAATAGTCTTTGCTCATACCGAAGAGCATAAAGAAAAGAATGACTTCAATCGCTCCTTTTTAGGTTATTAAATAAGTACCGTTTTCGCAGATTTTCGGTACTATTTTGATGTTTTACGATAAAAAAGAAACCCTGACAACTTGCTTCGTCGACGGGGGAAAACCTTATCAACAATAATGGATTCTATATTTCTTTCATCAGCTCTTTCATAGCCTGGTTTGCTAAATCTCTTAAAAATATGTTATTTGTATCGTCTTTCTCAATTAAACACAACGAATTCCCTAAATCAGGATGATTAATTAATCTAAATAAAACTCCGTCTTTTCCCATTCTACAATATTTCGAATATGGACCTTCGTGTTGTTCAAGGATTTCGCAATCCAATTTGTGATGCAAAACATTTACAATCGATTCAAATTCTTTCCAACCCTCTAAACCGTCAAACTCAAATTCCAAACCCTGACCAGATTCATATTCAATTATTCTCATCTACATTCGCATCCTTACTTAAACACTTCCTGATTAACACTTGCTCCTGATTTTGTCGAGCCTTTAATTATAGCTCTCCACAAATCATCTCCTGAAAAACCTTTCGCCTTATTCCTTGCAATTACCTGTTTCCATGTCAAATTAGGTGCATCCCTCATAAGCCTGACAGCTTCAATTCTGCTTCAGCCCCATAGTTTACTTGTCCACTCATATTACCGGAAGGATCAGTTCTACTTAATGGATCGTTTGCACAATAAGAATACAAATTAGGATTATTAGGATCATTCTTACTATCCTCACTCACAAACCTCCCCGTATCCGGGTCATACCATCTCACATTGAAGTAATACAGTCCCGTATCAGGATCGAGATCCTTCCCTAGTAAACTTTACTGTGTTCTTTAGTTCCCCTTCCTCGGAGAAACGACCTAACCCCAAACCCCTTCCCAGCAAGGAAGGGGCTTCTGGGCCGATTAATCAGAAGTTTTAGGTTTGAACTGTAACGATCATGACAGTTAGGCAATTGCTCTTTGAGCCGAATTAACCTTCTTATTACTTATCCTAACTTCACTACGCAGCAAAGCTCCGACACTCCCTTCCTTGTCAGGGAAGGGAGCCGGTAGGTTAGGTCTCCCCCTACCCCGCCTCCCTTTTCGTTCCCAACCCACATGAGCCCAGACGGTTCCCTCCTTGTAACCGAGTATGCAAAAAGTGCGTTCTTGTTATCCCCTTCGGCCCCTGATAAAATGCAATCAGGAACTGGGCTTCCTTACCTCGTGAAGTTATCTTGGAGGGATGATGGTGTGCGAGTTTATTTGATCTTGAGTCTAATGATGATTGGAGCGATCTCGTTGATGGTACATGCAGCCGAAAGCGAGCAGCGGTTTGATCCGGAAGATGTCCAGGGGG
>JAUZQA010000651.1 GCA_030705665.1 Bacillota bacterium | reverse complement strand
ATTTCTGTGATCTATATTTATAATGATTATGGTGGTACACATACTACATCAATGGCCGCTGCATATCATTTAAAACAGCTGCCACAATCGGAACAGAAATTGACGACGGAACAAATACTAAATGTAAAATATTTCAATAAATTAACGCACGCTGATTTTGGAAAACTGATTTTCCATGGTATTGATGAAGATGGGAACCCTGTTTATACAATAGGTAGAAAACGGCACAAACTAGTTGTTCCTGCCTTGCAGGAGATGATCTTGGTGCTGCAAGAAAGGTTCGAGTTTGATGAAAGGGTTGTTTTCTCCAATACCTCCCCAACTGTGCCGCTTGCGATGACCTTAGGGGGCTTTTTTGCCAGAGGTATTCATATTAATTCTATTGGGGTGCCATTGTTGGTGATGGGAGCCAAGAAATGCTGTGACAATATTTTCCGCTTAGTAGAACATACAAAACATATCGCCAAAACTGCCCAACAAAATGAAAAAGTGATAGTCTTGAACAATGAACTATTTTAGGCTGTACTAAAAGTCCTGTTGATTGGAACAGGTAAAATATAGGCTCAACTTTATTCTGCCCGTGCTCACTCCTTTTTCTTGAGCACGGGCAGAAAGCTTTTTCCTCTTATTATCATACATTTTTACTTCTTAGAAATAAAATCCCCTTTATAGGAATAATAAAGCATTTTTGAAGATAAAAAGGTTAATTTTATGTTAAAATTTATTGCCAACGGTTGGGCTTCTATTAGCGTTTACTTTACAATATCTTAATGACATAAATTTCTAAAGCTGCACCATACTAAAAAAGTATGTAAAGATATGAGGTGGAACATATGGACAATGTATTTGATTATGAGGATATCCAGTTAGTGCCGGCAAAATGTATCGTTAAAACCCGATCTGAGTGTGACACAAGCGTTAGTCTTGGCAAGCACCGATTTCGGCTGCCGGTGGTACCAGCCAATATGCAAACAATTATCGATGAAAAAATTTCTATCTCTCTAGCAGAAAATGGCTACTTCTATATCATGCACCGTTTTGAACCAGAAAAGCGGATTAATTTTATTAAGGATATGAATGCACGTGGCTTATTCACGTCGATTAGTGTTGGTGTAAAAGATGAAGAATATAACTTTATCAAGAGGTTAGCGGATGAGCAGCTTTCGCCAGACTATATTACGATCGATATTGCTCATGGCCATTCTAATTCGGTGATCCAGATGATCCAGCATATTAAAGCCCACTTACCGAATAGCTTTGTGATCGCCGGGAATGTCGGCACCCCTGAAGCCGTAAGAGAATTGGAGCATGCTGGGGCAGATGCCACGAAGGTGGGGATCGGGCCGGGAAAAGTATGTATCACGAAAATCAAAACAGGATTTGGTACCGGCGGCTGGCAATTAGCTGCCTTAAGATGGTGCGCAAAGGCTGCAAGCAAACCGGTGATCGCCGATGGGGGCATTCGCACGCATGGTGATATTGCAAAATCCGTCCGCTTTGGCGCCACGATGGTCATGATTGGTTCATTGTTTGCCGGTCATGAAGAATCACCAGGTGAAACGGTTGAGAAGGATGGAAAACTTTTTAAAGAATATTTCGGTTCCGCATCCGAGTTTCAAAAAGGCGAACGCCGAAACGTGGAAGGTAAAAAAATGTTTGTCCAATACAAAGGCTCTTTAAAACATACACTGATCGAAATGGAGCAAGATCTTCAATCAGCGATCTCTTACGCTGGCGGAAACAAGCTTGAAGCCATTCGCAATGTGGATTATGTCATTGTGAAAAACTCGATATTTAATGGTGACAGACTTTACGAAGCCTATTAAAAAGCAATCTTCCTGTTGATTTTCGCTCGACCGTTAACACTTCCAAAAAGAAAAGAAGACGTGCCAGCACGTCTTCTACTTTTTCACGGTTCCGCTGAAATCAATAAATGGAGTTGCACCGCCTGTTACGCTTGGCATGTGTCCATCCCATTTATCCAAGGCTTTTTCCTGGACTTCAATTTGTTTCAATTGAATTAGCTCCGGTGTTACTTCCTGCTTTTTCAACCTTAAGCTTTCTGCCTCTGCACTTGCCTGGGTGATTTGCTGCTGGGCTTCTATTTTAATTCTGTCCAAATCTCTTTGGGCTTTTAAAGCGTTTTGTTCTGCTGTTTGTTTGGATTCAATCGCTTTATTGAATTCATCACTAAAAGCAAATTCCTTAATGTTGATATCTTCTAGTTTCATATAATATTTGGTTAATTTTTTTGCAAGGATTTCCTTCACTTGTGCTGATACTTCCGGACGTTTTGAAATTAATTCTTCCGCTGTATACTGCGCCGTTACAGCTTTCAAAGATTCAGCAACCGCCGGATCAACGATTCTGGAACGATAATCAAGCCCGATATCTTGGTAAAGTTTATTTACCGCCTCTGGATCAACGGAATAGTTAACGGCCACCTTTGTGGTAACAATTTGGAGATCCTTTGAAGCAGCAGACTGCGAGCTCTCTTCTTTTTGGACCCGAACCTCAATTGGCTGAACAGTCTGCAGGAACGGGATTTTAAAATGCAGACCCTCTGATAGGATGGTTGGT
>JAUZQA010000650.1 GCA_030705665.1 Bacillota bacterium | reverse complement strand
TGCAAACAAAATTACATAATATCAAAGATGAAATCGCAGTATATCAAAACTTAATACAAGAATGGTCCTTTGCCGAAGACAAATCTGCCGATTCTTTAAAAGCTATATTGAAAAAACGGGAAAGTATTGGGAAAGGTTTAGGGCAAGCGGGCACATTTGTCCATATGTGGCATGATGCTTACACGAAGGATGAGCATGCAAATGTTGTGATGGGGCAAGTGATGGACTTAGCGAGCGAAGTAGAAAATCTGTCTACTGTGTTTACTAAAAAACTAGTCGCCATTTCTGATCAAGACTGGCAGAATCTTTTAAAGGATAATGTTTTAAATGAGGTGTCCTTTGCCCTTAATGAGATTCGTGATCAAGGTAAACGTTTGTTATCTGAGGAAGAAGAAAAGATCATCACTGATTTGAATAAAGACGGTCTCACTGCTTGGAATCGACTATACGCTACCGCAGTTTCGGTTATATCCATCCCTTTTACCGATAAAGAGGGAAAAACAACGGAATTTTCAGTTGGTCAGGCGATGAATCGGATGTATGCAGACCCAGACCCTGAGGTGCGAAAACAGCTATTTGAGAATTGGGAAGCAGCATGGAGCAAATTTGCGCCCATTTTTGCGGATACCTTGAATCATTTAGATGGTTATCGAATTACTCTGCAAAAAGCCCACAGCCGAAAAAACTACCTGGAAGAGCCATTAGAATATAACCGTATGTCCAAAGAAACACTCGATGCCATGTGGACAGCTGTCTCTTTACATAAGCAGCCCTTTGTTGAATTTTTAAATCAAAAAGCAAAAATACTGAAGATGGAAAAATTGGGCTGGCAGGATGTGGATGCACCTGTTGCTTTAGGAGATGTGAAACCACCGAACTTTACTTATGATGAAGCTTGTGATTTTATCATTGAAAACTTTGCTACTTTTGGCTCAAAGTTATCTGAATTTGCCAAACATGCCCTTGAAAACCGCTGGGTTGAGGCGGAAGATCGTCCAAATAAACGGCCAGGCGGTTATTGTACGGGTCTTCCTGAATTGGAAGAATCTCGGATTTTCATGACCTTTACTGGTTCACCGAATGATGCTAGTACTTTAGCACATGAGCTAGGCCATGCCTTTCATAGCTTTGTCATGAAAGATTTGCCAACGCTAAACCGTAATTATGCGATGAATGTTGCTGAAACAGCCAGTACCTTTGCCGAGAACATTATAGGCAATGCGACGGTAACTAATGCTAAAACGAAGCAAGAAAAGATTACTCTTTTAAATGCCAAATTAGGAAATGCCATTGCCATGTTTATGAACATTCATGCTCGTTTCCTATTTGAAGATCAATTCTATGCAGAACGTTCAAAAGGAATTGTGTCTGAACAACGATTGAATGAATTAATGGTTAATGCGCAAAAAGAAGCATATTGCAATAGTTTATCAGGCTACCACCCACATTTCTGGTGCAGCAAATTACACTTCTTTATTGATGATGTGCCATTCTATAATTTCCCATATACCTTTGGTTTCCTATTCAGCCTGGGCATTTATGCTGAATTTTTAAAGAATCCAAATGGATTTGAGGACAAATATATTGCTTTATTGCGGGATACGGCTTCAATGAAAGTGGAAGAACTAGCGAAAAAACATTTAGGTGTTGACCTAACAAAACCGGCGTTTTGGGAGGCTGGTATAAAACTAATGGAAAACGATGTAAAGGAATTTATCCAGTTAACTGCCGAACTAATGAAATAAATCTGCAAAAAAACCTTGGTAACGTTGTTATCAAGGTTTTTTTATGTAGTGATTAATAACCAACTTCGACTGATGCAACAACAATATACATCATATCATTTTGATCTCCTTTTTCCTCCAAAACGATCCCGCTGGTTGTCAACATTCCGCCATCCATGACCTCTATAGTTTTGATTCCAAATGGCAAAACTTCTTTAACAGCCTCAACATCGAGTTTCTCTTTGTCACATGGAACGGCCAGCCTTACATTTACTCTCATATTATCTCTATTGTTTTCTGGCAGTACCGAACGAATACCAGGCATAGAATTAAAGTGAATAGCGTTTTGTACAGCGCGAATGGCAGCTTTCGTAATATTCTGGCCGTGAACATCAATCCCCATCCCGGTTTCAATAAACATGATTTTTTCCATTAATGATTCATTTCCTTTCATTCCTTTTCTTCATTTTATCACTTTATCTCCAAAGGCACCTGCATCAAAGCATGAAAATTTCATACGCTTCGAAATCTGGTAAGGAAGTGATTTTAAATTTCATTTGTCCATATTGGACATTTGTACAATCATAACAAGTGTTTGAACATACAACTGTAGTAATAACTTTAAAAGACGGTGGTTATTTGTGACGGTTATTTCAGGAAAGGAATATATTGATCGAATTAATCAAATGAAGGCCGAGATTTGGATAGAAGGGGAGCAGGTCGATGGCAATATTTCGGACCATCCAGCTTTCTCAGGGGTAATGAAAAGCCAAGCGAAATTATATGATCTGCAGCTTGAAAAGAAGGATATAATGACTGAGCGATCACCTCAAACAGGGGAGAGAATTGGATTATC
>JAUZQA010000065.1 GCA_030705665.1 Bacillota bacterium | reverse complement strand
GATCTTTTTAGATCCTGCTGTATCCACTGATTCAAATGGCGGATAATCAGCAGATGTACCCATGGTCAATACTTTTTTAGTAGAACTATTTCCAGCCGCATTGTCTTTTTTAGTTGATCCACATGCAGCAAGAACGCCTACCGCCAAAATCATGGATAAGAATAAAATAATACTCTTTTTCATTTGTCTTCCCCCTATAATTTAAAAATGTTCTCATTTGTTTTGATCAAATTTGAAATTAATATTTATTCACATGAATGAATTTTAACACATCTACATCATTATGCAAGTATATTTTTAATAAATATGTTTTCCTTTTTTAATAAATTTATGTACAAAAAAACCAATCTCTTTTCTGAGATTGGCTTGTTTTGTTACACTTCTTCACAATATTGATCAAAGGTTTGTTGTATTTTGTTAACAACAGTCATCGGATCGTTACCTTCAATTTGATGACGTTCAATCATGGTGCAAATTTTCCCATCCTTTAATAAGGCAAAAGATGGTGAGGAAGGCGGATATCCTGTGAAATAACTTCTTGCTTGCTCTGTAGCTTCTTTGTCCTGGCCGGCAAAAACGGTCACTAAACGATCAGGTCGTTTGTCATAGTGTAATGCATGGGCTGCAGCAGGACGAGCAACTCCTCCGGCACATCCGCAAACTGAATTAATCATAACTAGTGTTGTTCCTTTTTTTGAAAGTGCTTCATTCACTTCTTCAGGTGTTTTTAATTCTTCATACCCTGCTGAAACAATTTCCTCTCTAGCTTGGCGAACAACATCATTCATAAAAAAGTTAAAATCCATACTCACTTGATCATCACTCCTTTGGCAATCCTCTCAGATTGTATAACACTATAATAACAGTCAAAAAGTGTTTATTTCAAATAAGATGAACCTTTTACTTATGGAAAAAAGCATTAAAAAGAAGTTCAGCAGCTGTAGCGACTGTTTTTTCTCCAGCCATGACTTCATTTTCTAACTTTGGCAGCTGATGTGTAACCATTGGGTCATGAAAGAATAGATATTGAAGCTGGTCATTAATCATGGAGTATAACCATTCCCGCAATTGACCTTTTCGTCTATCTTCAAAAACCCCTGAAGCTTTACCATTTTCCGCAAAAGTCTTAATAACATTCCATACATCACTTATTCCCTCTTGGGTAAGTGATGAACAGGTATGAGCCTTTGTTTCCCAGCCTTTTGTTGCGGGTTGAAGAAAATGTAAAATTTGATTATATTCTTTTTTGGTTACAAATGCTTTTTCTTTATTGGAACCATCTGCTTTATGGACAATGAGAGCATCCGCAAGCTCCATGATTCCTTTTTTCATTCCCTGGAGCTCATCACCGGCACCCGTTAAAACAAGAAGCATAAAAAAGTCAACCATATCTCTTATTATGACTTCACTTTGACCGACACCCACAGTTTCGATCAGAATAACATCATAACCCGCAGCCTCACAAATCAACATGGCTTCTCTTGTCTTGCGATGCACCCCTCCAAGCTTTCCTCCAGAAGGAGAAGGGCGAATAAAAGCAAAAGGATTTCTAGATAATTGTTCCATTCTAGTTTTATCACCAAGTATGCTTCCCCCATTAATACTGGAACTCGGATCAATGGCCAGGACGGCAACACGGTGTCCTAAAGAACACAAATACATGCCGAAAGCTTCAATGAATGTACTTTTTCCCGCGCCGGGAACACCGGTAATACCAATACGGATTGAATGGCCTGAGTGCGGGAGGAGTTTTTGCAGCAAATTTTGAGCCTGCCCAAAATGATGCTCTGCATTACTTTCAATTAATGTAATCGCTTGAGCCAGTGCACTTCGATTTCCTGATAATACTCCTTTAAATAATTCTTCAATAGATAGCGACGTTTTATTTCGCTTTTGAAACCGAACATTCCTTTGAACGGTGGTGGAAGAGCCTTCCTGCTCTTCCCCCTTCCGAATGATGCTAGAACAAGAATCTGGATTGTTTGGGTCACTCCATTCCGGTCTCATTTCCTCGCCCACTATCGTGCCACTTCCTCGTATCCCAATTGCCGATAAATTTCTTTTATGACCTTTTGTGCAGCAACAGGAATAATTGTTCCTGGTCCAAAGATAGCTGCAGCCCCATTCTCATACAAGAACGAATAATCCTGAGAAGGAATAACACCGCCCACAACTACTAAAATATCTTCACGTCCAAGTTTCTTTAATTCTTCCACCAGCTGTGGTAAAAGTGTTTTATGTCCGGCGGCAAGTGAGCTCATTCCAATCACGTGGACATCATTTTCTACAGCCTGCAGAGCAGTTTCCGCTGGTGTTTGAAATAATGGACCCATATCCACATCAAAACCTAAATCAGCAAATGCAGTGGCAATAACCTTTGCACCACGGTCATGCCCGTCCTGACCCATTTTCGCAATCAAAATCCGAGGTCTTCTACCTTCATTTTCTAAAAACTCATCAGCCATTTGTTTTACTTCCGCTATTTCTTCTTCATTTGAAAATGCAGAGCTGTATACGCCGCTTATCGAACGAATAACAGCCTTATGACGATTTGCAACCTTTTCAATGGCATCGGAAATTTCACCTAATGTCGCTCTAACTCTGGCTGCTTGGACTGCAAGCTCCAATAAGTTCCTTTCACCTGTTTCGGCTGCTTTGGTGATCGCAGCGAGTGCCTCTGCAACTTTTTGGTCGTCACGGCTAGCTTTAAGTTGATTAAGTTTTTCAATTTGTTTTAAGCGAACAGCAGTATTATCAATATCCAGAATATCAATTGGCTCTTCTTTTTCCAGGCGGTATTTATTCACGCCAATAATCGTTTCTTTTCCTGAATCTATTTTTGCCTGTCTCCGGGCAGCTGCCTCTTCAATTCTCATTTTTGGTAAACCAGTTTCAATCGCTTTTGCCATTCCGCCAAGCTTTTCTATTTCTTCAATATGATTCCACGCTCGGTTAATCAGTTCATTTGTCAACGATTCAACGTAGTATGAACCTGCCCACGGATCAATAACATTTGTAATCCCTGATTCCTCTTGAAGGAATAATTGCGTATTCCGAGCAATTCTGGCAGAAAAGTCCGTTGGCAATGCAATGGCTTCGTCTAAGGCATTTGTATGCAATGATTGTGTATGTCCCATTGCAGCAGCATGAGCTTCAACCAACGTTCTTGTCACATTGTTAAACGGATCCTGTTCAGTTAAACTCCAGCCAGATGTTTGAGAATGTGTCCGAAGAGCCATTGACTTACTATTTTTTGGCTCAAAGGATTTCATCATTTTTGCCCAGATGAACCGCGCTGCTCTCATTTTGGCAACTTCCATAAAATAGTTCATTCCAATTGCCCAGAAGAAAGAAAGCCTTGGAGCAAATTTATCAACTTCTATTCCAGCTGCAAGTCCCGTCCGTACGTATTCCAAGCCATCTGCAAGTGTATAGGCGAGTTCAATATCTGCAGGTGCACCTGCCTCCTGCATATGATAACCGGATATACTTATGCTATTAAACTTTGGCATATACTTCGAGGTATACTCAAAGATATCAGCAATAATTTTCATGGACATTTCCGGTGGATAGATATAAGTATTGCGGACCATATATTCTTTTAAAATATCGTTTTGAATCGTACCCGAAAGCTTTTCCTGACTAACACCTTGTTCTTCTGCTGTAACGATGAAAAATGCCAGAATAGGCAGTACAGCTCCGTTCATTGTCATAGATACAGACATTTGGTCAAGGGGAATTCCAGCAAAAAGGGTTTTCATATCCAGAATTGAATCAATTGCCACACCGGCCTTCCCAACATCCCCAACAACCCTTGGATGATCAGAATCGTAGCCCCTATGTGTCGCTAAATCAAACGCTACTGAAAGTCCTTTTTGTCCCATTGCTAGATTCCTGCGATAAAAAGCATTACTTTCTTCCGCTGTAGAGAATCCCGCATATTGCCTTACCGTCCATGGACGGTTTACATACATTGTCGGATAGGGTCCACGAGTGTACGGCGCGAGCCCAGGAAAGGTTTGTAAATGTTCTAGGTTCTGCAAATCCTCACTTGTATAAAGAGGCTTTACGCTAATCTGTTCATTTGTTTCAAAGAGTAAATCGTCAATCATAGCTTGAATTTCTGCTTCAGCTTTTTTCTCCCACTCTTCTTTACTTGTTTGCTGATTTACGATATCAAGGTTAATTTTTTGAAAATCAGGCTTGAATTTGTTCATTTACCGACACCTCCATTTCTGAAAGGATGGAAGAAAGTGATTCAAAGCAGTTGCTTTTTACATGAATAAACTGTTTTAATCCATTTTCAGTCCATTTTACTTGGTCATCTTGCGCCGGAAGTCCAGCCAGATAGATGTTCTGTTCAGTCAATTTGACTTTGATTGCTTGTAAAATTTCCATTCCAAGAATTTGATAAAGATCGTTCGTTCCACAAATACAGAAATGATTTGTCTCGGATTTGCTTACAAACTCTAATGCTTCTTCTACTGAATGGATCGGTTCACTTGCATGTACCGTAACTCCTCCAGCGGATAAGAATCCCCGTACAAAGTCAAGCCTTGCTTTATGTTCTTTCAAACTTCCGATACATATTAAACCGACACATGGAACTTTACCTGATTTTTGCTTCAACTCGTCTGCCCGCTTTCTTAATTCTTCAAATGGCTGAGATAAGCGTAATTGCGGGATCTGGGTAATGGCGATGGTAAGCTCATCCTTTTGATTGCCGCTAGGATTTTGTACCTCGCGGGTATTCTCAGTGGCAGTATCAGCCAAATTTGCATATACATTTGTCCCTACAATACTTTGTTTTCTAGTAAAGATGTCCTGTTTCCTTTTTTCATAAACGTCAGCAATTTTTGTTTGAAGCCAATTCGTTTTTAATGCCTCGAGTATGCCGCCAACAGCTTCTATTTCCTGGAAAAACTGCCAGCCTTTTTGTGCTAATTCATTTGTTAATTGTTCGATGTACCAAGAACCACCAGCAGGATCAATTACTTTTGTTAAATGGGCTTCCTCTTGTAAGATTAATTGAATGTTTCGCGCAATTCTTTCTGAAAATGAATTTGAACCCGTCAATTGATCAAATGGAGTAACATGCAAATATTGAACCCCGCCTATGACGGCAGCAAATGCTTCATTCCCCCCACGAAGAAGATTAACGTAAGGATCAAATACAGTTTTCGTAAACATCGAGGTTTCTGCTGCAATACTCATGGCCCGCGAAGTTTCATTAACCCCGTAAGCCTCTGCAACTTTATTCCAAATCACCCTTGCTGCCCGTAACTTTGCTATTTCCATAAAATAATTTGAACCAATCGAAAATTTAAAAATTAAATTGTTCATCGTCTGTTCAGCGTCAAGAGCTTCTAACGAATCTAAATAAAATACACCGGTGGCAGCAGCAATTCCCAATTCCTGAATCGCATTTGCTCCTCCATTATGGTATGGGGTTGTATTTACGAGTAAAGTCCTTAAATTCGGAAATTTTTCATTTGCTCGGTACAGGCTTTTTGAAAATTCTTTTAGAAAGCTAGAAAAATCATCAGGAAGCGAACCTGTTAATGTAATTTCAGATAGCGGGTCAGCCGCCACATATCCACTTACTTTTACTTGATCTTCTTGACTTTGTGCGATTCCTTCAAGAGCTTTAATGACGTCTGCCTGGTACCCGCCTGCATCCACAGCAAATGGATACTGACGATAATATTCGCCAACTAAATCCTTTAAAAAGCCATCCGCTTCAATCAATTCCTTGGAAACACCAAACGATAGGGCTGTTTGTCCACTTTCCATGGCAGCTTTCAGCTTTTCCTTTAATTCTTGTAAATTTGTTTCTGAAAGACATTGAGCAATTTTCCAATTATTCGTAAGGTATCCTAACGGATTAATTCCCCTTCTGAAATCCTCTTCTCCAGGATACTGGGAATTCGCTTTGTTATCCTCACTGGTATAGAGCGGTTTCAAAACGATATTTTCATATGTAGTGCGTTGTAATGCTTCAAGGGGTTTTCCCTTTAAGCTTTCTTCTGCTACCTTTTTCCATTCACCCCATCTATAACTTGGAAACGATTGCTCCTTCATCTCTGATAATTTCATAATCTCCCCCCCGTTATTAATTTCTGAAATTGCGATAAATTCAAAAATTATTCACTTTAATTTTAGGATAAGATGATAATTGAAGCAACGAAAAATAGACCCTGTTTGTTTTAAACAGTGAATTTCCCTACATAGGCAGTAGATATATGTTTGAAATTTACTGTTGAATATATAAAAATACTATTTAAAAAAACCGCTGCAATATTTAAGCAGCGGTTAGCAACAGCTAATATATAGGAGTAGTCGATTCTGAAGTATTTTCTATTACTTCTTTAACTCGTTGTAAGAAACGTCCGCAAACGAGACCATCCAAAATTCGGTGGTCCAAGGACAAACATAAATTGACCATATCACGTATTGCAATCATATTATTATTCATAACAATGGGGCGTTTTACAATGGATTCCACCTGAAGAATCGCAGCCTGAGGATAGTTAATGATCCCCATAGATTGTACAGAGCCAAACGATCCAGTGTTGTTAACAGTAAACGTGCCTCCTGAAATATCCTCCGCTTTTAATTTGCCCATACGTGCCTTGTTGGCCAGCTCAGAAATTTCTCGTGCAATTCCTTTTATCGATTTCTCATCAGCATGTTTTATCACCGGCACATAAAGTGAATCTTCATCTGCAACAGCAATAGAAATATTGATATCTTTCTTTTGGATAATGTTCTCCCCAGCCCACATTGAATTTAATTGCGGAAATTCCTTTAGCGCCTGTGCGACAGCTTTCACAAAGAAAGCGAAAAAGGTTAGATTAAAACCTTCTTTATTTTTAAATTCATTTTTTATTTGATTCCGATACTCCACTAGGCTTGTCGCATCTACCTCAACCATCATCCAGGCATGGGGTGCCTCATGTTTGCTGCGGAGCATATTTGAAGCAATTGCCCGGCGGACACCAGTGACAGGGATTTCAATATCCCCCGTTTCGACTGGAATAGCTGCAACAGAGTTGCTTTGATTGTGTACTGGTTTTTCAATTTGTTTAGGAGCCTTTTCAATCTTCTGTGAAGGAACAGCATTTTCAGCCTCAGTGATTTGCATCCCGCCAGAATCAATTAAAGCTAACAGGTCTTTTCTTGTAATTCTTCCCCCTGCTCCTGTACCCCTAACCTTCGCTAGATCAATTCCATGTTCCTGTGAAATTCTTAGAACAGCAGGAGAATACCTGGGCTTAGCCGTCATTTGCTCCACGGAAATCGCTTTTTCAGCTTGGTATTCTGATTTTGATTCTTCCAATTGAGATTCTGTTGATTTAGGAGATCCTACTTCTATCGTACAAAAAATCTCTCCAACTGAAAGTGTGTCGCCTTCGTTTGCCATTAATTCCTTAATCACGCCTGAAAAAGATGAGGGAACCTCCGCGTTTACTTTATCCGTCATCACTTCTGCGAGTGGATCATATTTATTTACTTTATCCCCAACAGCAACTAACCACTTACTAATGGTCCCTTCTGTAACACTTTCTCCAAGTTGAGGCATTTTAATTTGTTCAACAGCCAAAGAGTTTACCTCCTATTTTATGTGTCTTACACGAATAATGACCATTCAGGTCCAGACCTTAAAGGTTTAAAAAGCAGCTAGTTCACGCATGGCCTTTTCAACTTTTTCAGGATTCATCATGAAAAATTTTTCCATTGTTGGAGCATATGGCATTGCCGGAATATCCGGACCAGCTAAACGTTTGATTGGTGCATCCAACTCAAACAAACAGTTTTCAGCAATAATTGCTGCTACTTCACCTAAAATACTTCCCTCTTTGTTATCCTCTGTGACAAGCAATACTTTTCCTGTTTTCGTTGCAGCTTCAATAATAGCTTCCTTATCCAGCGGGTAAACTGTACGTAAATCAAGAATGTGTGCTGAAATTCCATCTTCTGCTAATTTTTCGGCAGCCTGAAGGGCAAAATGGACACATAAGCCATAAGTGATAACCGTTATGTCATCCCCTTCTCGTTTTACATCTGCTTTCCCAATTGGCAATGTATAATCTTCGTTTGGAACTTCACCCTTTATCAGGCGGTAGGCCCGTTTATGTTCAAAGAAAAGGACGGGGTCCTCATCGCGAATGGCCGCTTTTAGTAATCCCTTCACATCATACGGTGTCGAAGGAATAACGATTTTTAGTCCAGGCTGGTTGGCAAAAACCGCTTCAACCGATTGTGAATGGTATAATGCTCCATGAACCCCGCCGCCAAATGGTGCTCGAATCACAATAGGGCAGTGCCAATCATTGTTGGAACGGTAACGAATGCGTGCAGCTTCAGAAATAATCTGGTTAACAGCAGGCATAATGAAATCAGCAAACTGCATTTCAGCTATTGGCCTCATTCCATACATGGCTGCCCCAATTCCAACTCCAGCAATAGCAGACTCAGCAAGCGGGGTATCCATTACTCGTTCTTCCCCAAATTGTTCATATAAACCTTGTGTTGCCTTAAAGACTCCGCCTTTTTTACCAACATCTTCTCCAAGTACAAAGACTTTTTGGTCTCTTTCCATTTCCTCACGAATGGCCATAGTAACAGCTTCTATAAAAGATATGACTGCCATGTTCTTCCCCTCCCTTTAGCGATCCCCATAAACAAATTTAAGCGCATCTTCCGGTGCCGCGTATGGAGCATTTTCGGCATAGTCAGTCGCATCGTTTACTATTTTTTTAATCCGCTCATTGATTGCTTCTTCCTCTGAATCACTTAGCACACCTTTTTCCTTTAAAAAAGCGGCAAAAGTAATGATTGGATCAAAAGTCTTTGCTTTTGCAACTTCATCCGGGGCACGATAGGTGCGATCATCATCATCAGAGGAGTGCGGTGTTAACCGATAGGAAACCGTTTCAATCAGTGTCGGCCCTTTTCCCTTTCTAGCGCGATCTGCTGCCTCTTTTACGACTCGATAAACCTCAAGCGGGTTATTCCCATCAACTGTTACCCCAGGCATTCCATACCCAATCGCCCGATCAGATACTCTCTCACATCCCAATTGTTTCTCCATTGGTACAGAAATCGCATATTTATTATTTTCACACATGAAAATGACAGGTAATTTATGAACGCCTGCAAAGTTTGCTCCTTCATGAAAATCGCCTTGATTGGATGAACCCTCACCAAAAGTGACGAAAGCAACCAGATCTTTTTTCTCCATTTTTCCTGCTAGGGCAATCCCTACAGCATGTGGAACTTGGGTTGTTACCGGAGAAGACCCTGTTACAATTCTGTTTTTCCTTTGACCAAAATGACTTGGCATTTGCCTGCCGCCAGAATTAGGGTCTTCAGCTTTAGCAAAAGCTGAAAGCATAAGATCCTTTGCTGTCATTCCAAATGTTAAAACGACACCCAGATCCCGATAATAAGGAAGAATATAATCTTTTTCATTATCGAGTGCAAAGGCGGCACCCACCTGGGCAGCTTCCTGACCTTGACAGGAAATAACAAATGGGATTTTCCCTGCCCGATTCAATAACCACATCCGCTCATCGATTCGGCGTGCTAACAGCATCGTTTCATACATTTCCATTAATTTCTTTTCACTTAAACCTAATTCAAGGTGGGCATTTACAGCCATTCAATATTACCTCCCTATTAATCGAAAAAATTTTTACCCTGTACTACTCATGAGTGGATGGCTAATCCATCTACCGCAAGTGCAGCTTCTCCAATGGCTTCAGAGAGGGTTGGATGCGGATGGATCACATTGGCTACCTCCCAAGGAATAGCATCCAATACCATGGCAAGACCTGCCTCTGATATCATATCGGTAACATGCGGGCCAATCATATGAACTCCTAAAATATCATCCGTATCTTTATCCGCGATCATTTTTACAAATCCATCGGATTCTCCATAAACAAGTGCTTTTCCAATTGCTCTAAATTGAAATTTACCGGCTTTTACATTATGTCCTTTAGCTCTAGCTTCTTCTTCATTCATACCGACACTAGCCACTTCCGGATTACTATAAATACACTTGCCTACCAAGTTATAATTAATTGGCGCTGGTTTCATCCCTGCAATATGTTCAACTGCCACAATTCCTTCATGTGAAGCAGCATGTGCCAGTTGCAGGCCGCCAACAACATCTCCGATGGCGTAGATATGACTCTCCTTTGTTTGATAATAATCATTAGTTGCGATAACGCCTTTTATAATTTGAATATCTGTATTTTCAAGACCTATCCCCTCAATATTCGCCTGTCTTCCGACAGAAACCAATAGTTTTTCAGCCTTAAATTCCTGCTGCTTGGTTTTTATTTCCGCAGTTATCGTTATTCCTTCACCCTTAACAAGGGTTTCAGAAAGCAGATTTGCTCCTGTAATAATTTTGACTCCTTTTTTCTTTAACAATCGCTGCAATTCTCGTGAGATCTCTTTATCTTCTGCGGGGAGTATTTGTTCAGCGTATTCCACTACCGTTACATCAACACCAAAGTCTGACAGCATTGAAGCCCATTCGATGCCGATGACGCCTCCGCCGACAATAATGATAGATTTTGGCAGTGATTCTAAACCCAATGCACCTTCGGAAGTCATGACATATTTCTCGTCAATTTCAAGTCCAGGCAGTGTTCTTGGTCTAGATCCAGTTGCAATAATTACATTTTTAGGAATCAACATCTCATTTTCCGATCCATTATTCATTTCAACGGAAATTGTTCCTGGCAGCGGTGAAAAAATAGATGGCCCCAACATCCGTCCAAAGCCCTCATAAACATCTATCTTTCCTTTTTTCATAAGATGCACGACACCCTTATGAAGTTGTTCAACAATTTGATTTTTCCGATGTTGAACCATTGGAAAATTAACCGTCACATTCTGGGTAATAACTCCATAGTCTTCACTATGTTTTGCAGTCGCGTATACTTCAGCACTCCTTAGAAGTGCCTTACTTGGAATGCACCCACTGTGTAAGCAAGTTCCACCAAGTTTTCCTTTTTCAACAATCGCTGTTTTTAAACCAAGCTGAGAAGCGCGAATAGCTGCCACATATCCCCCGGTCCCTCCGCCTAGTATGACTATATCGTATTCTTGTGCCATTGCTTTTTCCTCTCCTATGACTAGATTTTTGCAGTATTAAACACGGGGTAGTCTTTTACTTTTTCTTCATTACGCAAAACCCTTAAAGCACCTTCTGCCAATGCCAGCAATTCATCTTCCCCAGGGTAAACAATAACATCTGCAATCCAATTAATTTGTTCGATAATGGACTTTACAAGTCTGTTTCCATAGGCAAGGCTGCCCGTTAGAACAATGGCATCTACTCTTCCGGCTAAAACTGCACTTGCAGAGCCGATTTCTTTTGCAACTTGATAGGCCATCGCATCATAAATAAGTTTTGCTTTTTCATCCCCATTTTTGACCATTTCTTCTACTTTTAATGCATCTTTTGTTCCTAAATAGCCCATTAACCCGCCTTTTTCAACAAACATTTTCATGATTTCATTACGGGAGTATTCACCTGAATAGCAAAGATCAATTAAATCACCAGCAGGAACCGTACCTGGGCGCTCCGGGCTAAATGGACCATCCCCATGAAGCCCATTATTTACATCAATAACTCTCCCATTTTTATGGACTCCAATGGTTGTTCCTCCGCCCATATGAGTGATAATTAAATTTACATGTTCATATGTTTTCCCCAGTTCTTTTGCAACTCTTCGGGCAACAGCTTTTTGATTTAAAGCATGAAAAATACTCTTTCTTTCTATTAGCGGAAAACCAGAAATCCTGGCAATCGGTTCAAGCTCATCTACAACTACCGGGTCAACGATATAGGCAGGAATATTGAGCCCAGAGGAGATTTCATAAGCGATAATTCCTCCCAGGTTCGATGCATGCTGCCCTGCATAACCAGAGCGTAAATCCCGAAGCATCGCCTCGTTCACCTTATAGGTTCCACCCTCAATTGG
>JAUZQA010000649.1 GCA_030705665.1 Bacillota bacterium | reverse complement strand
TTTTTTGATTCCAAAAATACTTCCTAGTTTATCTTGAACAATTTCGTCTGAATACAGAGATAATTGTTCTCTCATGAAATTTCTTACTAGATGTTCATTACCTGGAGCTCCAGGTAATTCAGTTAATGTTTGAAATAACTTTAAAGTTTGTTCCTCCATTTGACGGACTCCTTTTGCACTTTTTTATATGTATACTTTTATTGTACCGAAGTTTATACCTGCATACCACCAATTCACTTTTCAAAAAGGATATGATTATGTTCTCCATCTTAAATCAGCTATACTAAAGAAAGGCAAACAGGAAATTGTTGGAGGGGAAACGTATGAATTGGAAGCCGTTTATGATTGGAACAGCTGTCGGATTAATCGGCGGATATGCTGCTAAAGAGATGATCTCCAAAAAGGTAAATAGATCAGCTGAGAAGGTTTTGGATGACGTAAAAAATCAGTTCAAACAACACGGAAACATAAGCGGGTCATGGATTCATATGGAAGCGGAACCATATGAAAAGGAACAAATCAGTTATAAGGTATATAAAGGCGGCATAACCACATACGAAAATGGAGAGCAAAAGCAATTCGAATTTATCGCTGATGCTGGCACAGGAACGATTATTGATATTTATCCCTTAACATGATCGTAAGTAAACAAAAGGCCAGTCAATCAGACTGACCTTAGTTTTCTTTTCTTACGTTTTCAGTGATTTCCCCTTCAGATCCCCATTTCACTGCCCGATAATAATCATCATGATAAAAAGTAAACCAGGCATTTTTTTCAAGGCCATAAGAAATCCATTTTTGCTTTGCCGATATCGAGTCCATCGGATAATCGTCAAATGCAAGCACCCATAATACATTCTGATGTGCATGTGTTGGCAAAATATCGGCCATATGAAGGGCTGCTTCTCCTTGATCCTCAATCAATAAGATACAATGTCCATTACTATGTCCGCCAGTATGAATGAGTTTTAATGGCCCAAAGGTCCACACTTCATCAATCGTAACCACTTGTCCTGCAATCGGTTCCCAATTTTCCCTCCAGTAAGTACCCTTCGTCCGAAATGTCGGCTCCCTCATTTCATCCCATTCAATCTGTGAAACAATAATCTTGGCATTCGGGAAAGCAGGGCGATATTCTCCATTTTCAAGAACAGTTAGACCGCAAGCATGATCATAATGCATGTGCGTCATGATCACAGTATCGATATCTGCAGCAGATAATCCTAATTCCTCCAAACAAACTCCAACATCTGATTCTTTTTCGACCCCATAATTTCGAATTTGCTTTTCTGTTAGCTTTCCTCTGCCAAGCCCGGTATCTAACAGAATGTTGTATCCCCCAAACTGGATTAACATAGGATCAGCTGATAATCTTACTTGATTTTTTTCATTAGAAGGGTATTTTTTTTCCCAAACTGGTTTCGGAACAACTCCAAACATTCCCCCTCCATCCAAGTTGATTATCCCTCCCGATAACCATGTGAGCGAAACATTCCCAACCTTTAATGTTTCCATTTATTTTCCTCCTTTGTCCCATGGATTCATTTTAACAACTATGGAAAATTTTAGCCATAAAAAAAGACCTGTTCATCCTGAACGGGTCTTCAACAATCATTGGTATTTTACTTCACATCGGTAAATACGGTTTCCTTTTTCGGAGAACTTTTGTTCATATTCTGTCATGATATTCCCTTCAAAATCACTATGATGAAGATCAAGACTGAGATACTTTAACAATAATCCATATTGGGAAAAACTCATTAAGGAATACTCAAACAAGCCTTGATTGTCAGTTTTAAAATGGATTTCCCCGCCATCCTTCAAGATATTTTCATAATGCTTAAGGAAGCTTTTATAGGTTAAACGTCTTTTTTCATGACGGGTTTTTGGCCATGGATCAGAAAAGTTTAAATAGATGCGGTCAACGTCACTTTTCGCAAAATATTTTTCCAAATTATTCGCATCAATGTTCAATAGTTTAAGGTTTGGAAGGTCTGCTTCAATTAATTTGTCTAATGCATCGACAATAACGCTTTTATATACTTCAATTCCAATATAATTAATATCAGGATGGGCTTTTGCCATCTCTGTTATAAATCGGCCTTTCCCAGTACCAATTTCAATATGAAGCGGCTGCTTTTTTTCAAATGGTTCATGCCACTTTCCTTTATGCATTTCAGGATTGGCAACGATGTATTGAGGATATTGTTCTATTTTCTCTTGTGCCCAAGGTTTATGTCTTAATCGCATTACTTACACTCCTAATTATCATATCGTTCAAACGATATCATGCAAAGAACGCACTTTCAAGTTTATTTTGCCTCGTTTTATTCAATTTTAAGAAAAAGCCAAGAAGATTTCCAATGCATAAATGAAAAAAGGAATTCACATGCTATAATGAATTCCTTTTTAAGACAACACTGAGAGGGTGAATTTTTCATGCCGTTAAGCCATCAAGATCAGGTAACATTATTAAAGGATATTTTAAGCAACCATCAAACAGATTGCTGTGGGTCCGTTGCTGAATGTGAACAATTGGAACGTTTAGTGAAATCCCTTATGGTAAACACACAAATTGATCAAAATGTTAAA
>JAUZQA010000648.1 GCA_030705665.1 Bacillota bacterium | reverse complement strand
CATCATGACTTCCACTGCTCGTTCTGCCAGTTCAGTATTCCCGTGTGCCAAATACAAGGCAATGATCACAATACGATCTTCATATTTTTCTAAAATCTCTTCCCCATCACGGCTTTTCAAGGCGTAGCTATCGTAAAACTTACTAGCACTCATAAAAGACGGAAAACGGAAGTGATAATCATAAGCTTTTTTATACATTCTATTAATAAATTCTCTATCATACATGTCAATAAACTCTTTTTCATAGTAGCCCTCGTCTACTAGATAACGAATTTTTTCTTCAATATCAATAGAGTAGCGCAGACGTACATTGACATATTCTAAAAAGTAACGACGTGTAGCTTCACGGTCTTTTTCCAATTCTAATTGTCCTGTCATGCTATAACGATTAAGGACATCATTATTTAGCTTTAAATACGTTTTCATCCTGTAACCCTCGTTTCATAAAACTCTTGAATAGCTTCATAATCCGCTTGATATCCCCGTAAATCTAGTTTGCGCACGAGTGGTATATGATACATCGTTGAAATTTTATCACCGGCACCGCCAAATATCGTATGACCAAAGTTGCTATTACCACTAGCAACCACACCTTTACAAAGTTTTGCGTTTTGTTCTAAAAAACGGACAACCTTTGCTGGAATATCACCTAACCCATCTGTATATGTAATTAATAAGTAAGGCTTATTCAACATTAATTCTTCAGAAATCTCAATTGTCTCCGCCTTTAATTTGGACGCAATATATCGTACATTGCCAGTTCGACTTGCATAAATAATCATTGTGCGATCAGCTCAATTTGAGATATAACTTCCTTGACATCACCTATAAACTTCCCTTCGAATTCAAGAACTGGAACACTTAAAAAGCCTGCTTCGATAATTGTTTGCTTTGCTTGTTCATCTTGATCAATGTTAATGATGTCTGCTTCAAGCCCGGCCCGTTGTAATTCGGATTTCACCCAAAGGCATTTTGGGCAGATTGTTTTCGTATAAAGTTTCATATAATCCCTCTTTTCGTCATATAAAAAGGCTGCCTCTTCGGTAAGAGGCAGCCTAAAATGGAAACGTTCAGAGATTGAAAAATGTCGACGTCTCCATTCCTCAATCCCCGAAGAAATGATTAATCTGTTTTATATAGGCAGGTCTCCTGGCTTTGCTTCATTCTCCGATTCCCTTCCCATGCGAATGCATAGTGGCTTTGAATCGTTGTCAGCATTACAGTTGCGGGGACAGCGTCGGTATTGCACCGAACTTCCCTATTAAACTACATCTAGTAGTACCTATATAAAACTAATACCATATATTGTTTTTAATCGTATTAAGTGTACCATCCTTCTAATAAAAAGTAAATCTATAAATGAATAAGTTCTCTGCGATTTTCAATTTAAACTTGAAAAGGGAAAAGCCTTCATACCTATATAAGCTTAGCATGAGAATAAAAAAATCTCGTGATTTTAATTACAAATACCTTTTAACATTTTTCGTGCAGTACGGATTCATTTACATTTAACTTGTAGTTTACGAAGCGGGCGGACACAAATAGAAAATCAGATAAACGATTTAAATATTGGAGTACTAGTGGGTTTACATCTTCTTTTAACGAAACTGCAAATCTTTCCGCCCTTCTTGCCATCGTTCGGGCAACATGTAAGGCAGCAGCTGCTGGATGCCCTCCCGGTAGAATAAATTGCTTTAATTGTTTTAATTGCCCATCCCACTCATCAATTTGTTTTTCTAGTTCTTTGATATCTGATTCAGAAACTTTCCATTTAATTTCTTTACCGGCAGGTGTTGCTATTTCTGCTCCGACGTGAAACATTAAAGTTTGTACTTTATGAAATACCTCTAAAAATATTTCTTTTCCTTGGAACTCTTCATTTTTTAAAAAGCTAAGAGCAAGTCCTATCATCGAATTGGCCTCATCACAAGTGCCATATGCTTGTACACATAAGTCGTCTTTTGGCACCCTTTGTCCATATACCAATGATGTTAATCCTTTATCACCTGTCCTAGTATATATTTTCATTTTTAAAACAACCTTTTTTAGTTTGTAAAACACGAGTAATACTTCCAGGCAATAGGTCTTTTTTAGCTTTCTTTCAGTCGTAAATGGAATACCCTTGAGACAATTCTCAAGGGTAACGAGTAAAACTGTGGAAGTTTACTTCCATTAAGGAGATGTAGGTCAGTAATTATCGTAACTTATGACTCTTATAAAAACATTGATGCCTGTCAATTTCCTTTTCAATTTAAGAAACAAGGACGTTGAAAAGGTGTGCGTTTGGAAAGGAAAAATGCTGTAAGAAACCAATTTGGATAGTTATTTTACGAACGCTAATTCACAAACTGGACAGTATGGTAAAAAGTATAGTAATTTTATTTTGTATAACGAAATAATTAGGGAGGGCTACATAATATGCAATATCGCCGTTTAGGAAATACCGGGTTAAAAGTCAGTGAAATTAGTTTAGGAAGTTGGCTTACATATGGTGGTTATGTTGAAGAGCAGAATGCCACTGCATCGATTGATAAGGCTTACGACCTTGGCATTAACTTTTTTGATACAGCCAATGTGTATATGCGCGGGGAAGCT
>JAUZQA010000647.1 GCA_030705665.1 Bacillota bacterium | reverse complement strand
TTCTACGGCATTTAGGTCATATTGTCCGAATTTCCATTCCGCTTTTTCAAAGGAAATTTGTCTATCTTTTGCAACGACGATATCCTGTTCTTCCGGTACAGCCTTACAACATGAAATAACTCTCATATTTCCACCTTCTTAATTATTTAGTCATTTGCAGCATCATCTTGTGATGGATGAGGTGCATTCATTATCCATGCACCTCATTCCTTTTCATTAGATTGAAGTTTTATTTGCTTTCGTCCTTTTTGATAATGCCCTTTTCACAAAGTTCCTGGATGCGCTCAGTTGAATATCCTAAATCATTCAGGATGTCTTCCGTATCCATCCCCAGCGTTGGCATCGGCCGCCAAACTTGTCCTGGATTGTTTTTAAATTTAGGGAAAATATTTGGACCTTTGCACTTTTTGCCCTCAATGGTCTCCCATTCGATGAACGCTTCACGTGCAATAAAATGAGGATGATTTGGTAATTCCTCGAACGTCATCATTTTATTAGCCGCAATTTTGCAATCTGAGAAGTCTTTTTCTACTTCATCCACCGGCTGCGTCAAAAGGTATTCTTCAATTTTTTGTTGGATCAGGTCTGCTTTAGGACCATCCAGCCAAAGTGCGGTAGTGCCTTCTGGATATTCATCCGTCCCCCAAAGATAACCCAGTCCAATCCTCTCTAGAATCGCCTTGTTCTGAGGAGCCCCATAAAGACATAAACTTAGGAAGCCATCTTTACATTTATATACCCCGATACCACATAAGTTCTGATGTCTGGCCCCTGCACGTGGATAGAGTATTCCTTCATTGAGGTAATCCATCATATAATAGGCACCCATACGAAGCATTACTTCATACATTGCAAGATCTATGCTCTCTCCAACGCCTGTTTGCTTGGCCTTATAAAGAGCTGCAAGAGATGAGCTCGCTATCATAAGTGAAGACATATAATCGCCAACATAAGGAGCAGCAATCATCGGTTGATCTTCTGATCCATTTTGAGCTAAGTACCCGCTAAATGCCTGTGCTGTTTGGTCGTACGCAGCTCGGTTTACTCGATCAGGATCCCCATACTGGCCATACCCAGAAACATGAACGATGACCAAGGATGGATTGTGTTTCCACAACAATTCATCTGTAATCCCACGTTTTTCATAAACTGGTCCTTTACTGGATTCAATAAAGATATCTGCTGACTCAATTAGTTTTAAAAATACTTCTCTTCCTTCTTCTGAGAAAATATTCAGGGATAAGCTCTTCTGATTCCGACGTTCTAATTCTTTTACATACATCGTGTCCCTCATTGAATCCCCGTTGAAAGTATTTTCAATCCAGGTAACATCTGCTCCCCATTCTGCCATTAACTGAGCTGACGTTGGTGCAGCAATTTCAACTGCAGAGTATACTACTTTTAATCCTTGTAAGTTTCCAAATGCCGGCATTTTCATTCCGTTAGTCATCACTCATGACTCCTCCTCACATGCGGTAAAAAACTTAACTTTTCGTCTACTGCTATCAAAAGCTTATCGATATTTTTTAAGCACTGCTCTACCAGCAGTAAGAATCTGCATTTCATCAGATCCACCAGATACGCGGTCTACACGTAGGTCACGCCAGAAACGAGCAATACGGTGATCACCTGCGATAGCTACCCCACCAAGAACTTGCATTGCATCATCTACTACTTCGAATGCAGTATTCGCACAATAGTATTTACAACATGCAGCATCACCTGATGTCATTAAACCATTATCATATTTCCATGCAGCTTCATAGATCATGTTGCGCATGTTTGTAACTTTAATTTGCATGTTACAGAATTTCTCTTGAATTAATTGGAAGCGCCCAATAGCTTCTCCGAATTGTACACGTTGATTTGCATATTTAGCCGCATCTTCAAGAGCACAGTATGCAGTAGCATAGTTTGTAGCACCAACTAAGAAACGTTCAAAATCAAACTCTTCTTTAACACGGTTGAAGCCGTTTCCTTCTTTACCAAACATGTCTTTTTCTTCTAGTTCCACATTGTCGAAATAGATTTCACAGCAGCTATCCATTCTCAAGCCGAGCTTTGACAACTTTTCAATTTTGATACCTGGTTTCGTCATATCTATAAACCACTCTGTAAAAGTCGAGTAATTTTCAGAGTCTCTCGCCATAACCACTAAGTAAGGAACTCCTGCTCCACTTGTGATAAATGTTTTATGTCCATTTAAATAGACTTTTCCATCCTTACGAGTGTAGGTAGTTTGAAGACTGCCAACATCTGATCCTGCTCCTGGTTCAGTAATGGCAGAATTCCACATTTGCTTGCCGGTACCGAGTAAAGCCATTATCTTCTCAATTTGTTCTTCGGTTCCCTCGCGCAAGATCGTATTAAATCCAGTCAGCTGGTATAACACATAGGTAGGTGCACCCAATCTTCCGAGTTCTTCCCATGCAGCAGCTACCGTTACCAGCCCCTCACCAAAACCACCATGCTCTTCTGGTAATAAAAGACTGTCAATACCTATTTCAGCCAGTTCTTTTACAAATCTTTCCGGGTACTTACTGTTGGCATCACAGTCTGCAAAGTAACTGTCCCAGTTTTCTCTGGCCATTAGCTC
>JAUZQA010000646.1 GCA_030705665.1 Bacillota bacterium | reverse complement strand
TACATCAAGAGAACTCTTGGCCTCGATTCATGAAATTGCCCGCTCCGAAGTCAAAGTAGTCGGCGCCGACCTCGTTGAAGTGGCACCGATTTATGACCATTCAGAGCAAACGGTTAATACAGCAAGCAAAATGATCCGCGAAATGATTCTTGGATTTATTAAATAATTTTTTTAGGTGCCTGTCCTGCAGTAGGGCAGGCTTCTTTTGAATTCTTGGTATAATACGGTATAATAAATAGAAATGTTTAAGGAGTACAGATGACTGTAATTATTAACGTAAAAACAACTATTTTTCAGGACGGTCAGGAAGAAATCATTGAAGGCACGGCACAAGGTGATTTTATCCAAAAAGACAAAAGCTCCTACCTGCAGTACGATGAAATCAGCGATCAGGGGAGCATTCGGACGATTGTCAAAATGGCTGGAGACGAAGCGCTCATTTTACGATCTGGTGCCGTAAAAATGAAGCTGCCATTCAAGCTCAATCAAAAAATGAGCGGCAGTTACGAAATGCCGTTTGGCAAGTTTGAAACGATGACAGTTGCAAAAAACATCAACCTTTGCTACGACAATAACAAAGGAAAGATCGACTTACGATATGATTTTTCGATGCAAGGAGCACCAAGCGTCGGTACATACCATTTAGAGATAACCTTTCAGGAGGAAGAACAATGAACATAGTTGAGCAAGTAAAAGTCAAGTTAAAGGAAGAAATCAAAGCGGCTGTCTTGAAGGCGGGCCTTGCTGCTGAAGAGCAAATTCCCGATGCAGTTCTTGAAATTCCAAAGGAAAAAGCACATGGTGACTATTCCACGAATATGGCGATGCAGCTAGCGAGGGTAGCCAAGAGGGCACCACGAGCGATTGCCGAGGAACTCATCGCCCATTTTGACCGTTCCAAAGCATCGATTGAAAAGATTGAATTAGCTGGACCGGGATTTATTAATTTTTACATGAACAACAGCTATTTGACTGACCTCATCCCGACTGTTTTAAATGCGGGTGAGAAGTACGGTGAAACAACTGTCGGCGGCGGTCAAAAGGTTCAGGTAGAATTCGTGTCTGCCAACCCTACTGGTGACCTTCACCTTGGGCATGCCCGCGGTGCGGCAGTCGGCGATTCCCTTTGCAATATTTTAGCAAAAGCGGGTTACAACGTTTCCCGCGAATATTATATTAACGATGCCGGCAATCAGATTAACAATCTGGCAAAATCCGTTGAAGCACGTTACTTCCAGGCACTTGGCATGGAAAAAGAAATGCCTGAGGATGGCTACCATGGTGCTGACATCATTGAAATCGGAAAAAGATTAGCCGCAGAATCCGGCGATAAGTACCTCGAAATGGATGAGCAGGAGCGCTTTGAACTTTTCCGCCAGTACGGTTTGGATGAAGAAATGGCGAAATTAAAAAGAGATTTGGAGGACTTCCGAGTCGGTTTCGATGTTTGGTTCTCAGAAACCTCTCTATATAAAAATGGTAAAATTGACGAGGCATTGGATGCTTTGCGTGCGACCGGTTATATTTATGAGCAGGATGGAGCAACATGGCTTCGCTCCACCGATTTTGGTGACGACAAGGACCGCGTGTTAATTAAACAAGACGGTTCCTATACCTATTTAACACCAGATATTGCTTACCATAAAGATAAGCTGGACCGCGGTTTTGAGAAGCTGATCAATATTTGGGGCGCTGATCATCACGGTTATATTCCAAGGATGCGCGCAGCGATTCAAGCGCTTGGTTATGACCGCGATGCGCTTGAGGTGGAAATCATCCAGCTTGTTCATTTATATAAAAACGGCGAGAAAATGAAGATGAGCAAACGGACTGGAAAAGCGGTTACGATGCGGGATCTCGTCGATGAGGTCGGCCTCGATGCCACTCGTTATTTCTTTGCCATGCGAAGCTCTGATACCCATTTAGACTTCGACCTTGATTTAGCTGTTTCCGAATCAAATGAAAATCCGGTCTATTATGCGCAATATGCTCATGCTCGGATTTCGAGTATTTTACGACAAGGCGAAGAGCAGGGCTTGACGGTTGACGCAGGTGCTGATCTTTCTGGAATCGACTCCGAAAAGGAAATCGATTTATTGAAAAAATTAGGCGAGTTCCCACAGGCCGTTACTGAGGCTGCCGTTAAACGGGTGCCGCACCGCATCACGAACTATATTTTTGAATTGGCTTCAACTTTCCACAGTTTTTACAATGCGGAAAAAGTGCTCGACAGCGACAATCCAGAACGGACAAAAGCCCGCTTGGCCTTAGTGAGAGCAGTGCAAATCACGATGAAAAATGCCTTATCCTTAATTGGTGTTTCTGCTCCGGAAAAAATGTAATTTGACTAGCCCCTTTTCGATGAAAAGGGGTATTTTTGTGGTTTTTTTTGGCGAAGATTAAATTGGATATTTAAGAAGGAGTGGGAATTTATGAACGTTGGACGTGCAAAAGAAATTGTAGAATCTGCTGATATGATTCATGTAAGTTACCAAGGCGACTCGGTGATCATTCAGAATGTGGATGAAGCAACAAAAATGGCAAGAATCTATTACCGAAAAAATCCTGAGGAAGAAAAAGATGTTCCTGTGTTAAATCTGATTGAAGAGTCT
>JAUZQA010000645.1 GCA_030705665.1 Bacillota bacterium | reverse complement strand
TTTTTAGAAGAACGGTTCTATTTTTTGTACATTTATGAATTGAGAAAAAATCCTTACCATATTTTCCATGCTCATTGATTGTTGGATTTTCAATCTGTACAGTTGAATGATCGAGATTATATTTTTCTTTTAAAAGATTGTTTATATTCTTAATAACATTAAAAGGGTGTTCATCGTCACATAAGAATACATGTGCCGTAAGGGAGTAATGGTCAGTCGTTATCGTCCACAGATGAAGTTCATGAACATCCTGAACACCTTCAATGCTACTAATATCCTCACGAATATCATCAAGATTATATGCTTCTGGCACTGATTCCATCAGGATAAGGTATGATTCGCGAATAATCTTCACTCCGCCGATAAGAATGACCCCGCCAATGATTATACTAATTATAGGGTCGAGGATCGTAAGGTTTGTAAAATAAATCAATATGGCAGATATGATGACCCCAACGGAGTTCAATAAGTCCCCAATAAAGTGCCATAAGGCGCTTTTAATATTTAGATTATTTTCTGCTTTTGTACTACGAATCAAAATGATTGTGAGAACAATATTTACCAGTAACCCAATGGAAGCAACAATCCAAACTAATTGAAGATCAATCTTGATCGGATTCATTATTCTTTTAATTCCCTCAATAAAAATACCGATGGAGATCACAACTAAAGCCAGCCCATTTAAAAATGAAGCCAAAACCTCAAAACGAAGGAAACCGAATGTATATTTCTCATTTGAATTTCTTGTAGCCAAATATACGGCTGTTATACTCAATCCTAGAGCTAAAACATCAGACATCATATGTGCAGAGTCAGATAAAAGAGCCAAAGAATTGGCATATATGCCGCCAACAACCTCTACAAGTGTAAAAAATAGAGTTAGATATAAAGTAATCCATAAGGTTTTCTTAGATTTTGATTGTTCCTTAACGTGTTTTAAATGGTGATAATCATATTTTTTCAATTTTAATTCTTCCCCTTTCTTTCTTAGCTATGATACTTGATAAAAAGTATACTTGTCAATTTTAATTGAGAAAATAGTTTTCTAAATGAGAATAATATTCAACACGAGTATAGGGGAAATAGTTTTTGTTCTAAGTAAACAGTACAGTTGTTAATGATAATTATTATTATTTATATATAATAGGCAATCAGCTTAATTTTCTAAAAATAGGCTATTTAACACCCGAAAAGAAACTTTATAAATGTTATAATATAATTCGTCAGTTTTTTACGGGAAAAAAGTTTTTAAGGGGATGCTGGTTTTTGAAGTTTTCAATCAATACAACGTGGATTCGTTATTTTGATTTTACAAGTTTGTTGATTATTGCTGGGGTGATACTCGGAATGTATCTGCTTCGGACGTTTCTTTTATGGAGTGCAAAGAAGCTGCCAAAGTATTATGATGCTTCGAAAAGTATCGTAAATTGGTTTACGTTTTATGGAACACTTATCTTTTTACTTTTATACTTTTCAAAAGCAAAATGGATGTTTGCAAAAATATTTAAAATTGGCAATGTGGATGTAACGCTATTCCTGATCATTATTGCCATTCTTATTATTTCCTTGGCGAGCAGAATCTCAAGAATCTCGACAAATGTGATTCTGCCGGGTATTTATAATCGCTACAATTTAGACAAAGGCATGAGGTTTACGCTTGATCGGATTGTTCATTATTCCATTATGATTATTGCGATTATTGTCAGTTTAACAACGGTGGGAATCAATCTAAGTGCATTGACTGTTTTTGCCGGCATCATCAGTGTTGGAATTGGATTCGGACTTCAAAATATTGCCTCCAATTTTATTTCAGGGATTATTTTGCTGTTTGAAAGACCAATCAAAGTGGGGGATAGGGTAATTATTGATAATATCACTGGTGACGTTGAAAAGATTAATATGAGGGCAACCATCATTAAAACGGTTTATAATGAGCATATTATTGTTCCAAACTCGTATTTTCTAGAAGAGAAGGTTGTCAATCGTTCTTTTAGCGATCCAAGAATTCGGATTGTCATTCCCATTGGTGTTGCCTATGGTTCAGATGTAGAAAGAGTGCGGGAACTGCTGTTGGAAGCCACGATGGAAGAGCATCAGGTTTCTCCTATTGTTCTTACCACACCGGAGCCATTTGTCAATTTTGCAGGTTTTGGTGAGTCTGCTCTTAACTTCGAACTGCTAGTATGGATTGAGGATCCAAATCAATTAGTCTTAATCAAAAGCAACCTAAATTTCAGGATTAATCGGATTTTTAACGAGAATCATATTGAAATCCCTTATCCAAAACGGGATCTACAAATTACGAGTCTAACAAATAATGTAAAAGAATTAATCGGTCAATAAGAAGGAACGAAAGAGGCAGGGCTACGGCTCTGCCTCTCTTAATTTAATGAGGAATAACTTTTAGTCAATACGAGGATTAACCTTCTAATATAGCTCTCATTTGTAAAGGTTTCTGTACTAATCATGAATCACAAATGAATATATATGCATTCAAAGTGCATACTTAAATTGACCGATTAGAAAGGAGGAAATCCGCATGGATGCAAAACGCGCACAAGAAATAGCTAACTCATCAACGATGGCTAATGTACTCTATAATGGCGCCAAGATTTA
>JAUZQA010000644.1 GCA_030705665.1 Bacillota bacterium | reverse complement strand
TTATCAATATTAATATAGCCATTGTGCATCCAATAGTTAGCAAATGGTTTTCCTGATAAGGCTTCAGATTGAGCAATTTCATTTTCATGGTGTGGAAAAGCTAAATCCTGACCGCCAGCATGAATGTCGATCGTTTCACCTAAATATTTTTTTGCCATCGCTGAGCATTCAATATGCCAGCCTGGCCTGCCAATTCCCCAAGGGCTCTCCCAATAGATTTCTCCTTCCTTCGCAGCCTTCCATAAAGCAAAATCTAAATTGTCTTGTTTCTTTTCCCCTACTTCAATGCGGGCACCAATTTGCAATTCATCAATCGGCTGATGGGACAGTTTACCATAGTCTTCAAACTTTCGCGTTCGGAAATAGACATCCCCTTCAGATTCGTAAGCATACCCTTTTTCAATTAACTTTGCGATGAACTCAATAATAATTTCCATATTTTCCATTACACGAGGGTGTACATCAGCTTTTTTGCAGCCCAGCGCATGAACATCCTCAAAATAAGCATTCACAAACCGATCAGCAATCGTCGGAACATCTTCTCCAAGTTCTTTTGCTGCGCGAATTAGTTTATCATCCACATCTGTAAAATTGGAAACATAGTGAACATCATAACCGCGATATTCAAAGTAACGGCGGACCGAATCAAATACGATGGCAGGCCTTGCATTCCCGATATGAATATAGTTATAGACCGTAGGTCCGCAAACATACATTTTTACTTTTCCTTCTTCAATTGGGACAAAAACTTCTTTTTTACGAGTTAACGTATTATATAGTTGTATGGTCATTTACTTTAACTCCTTCTTCTTTAACCTTTTTAAGCATTTCTTTGAGTTCACAAATTTCTGATTCCATTTCTCTTAGACGGTCGGCAACTGGGTCAGGCAAATCACAATGGTTTAAGTCTTTGCCGACTTTTATTCCATCTTGAACAACAACTCTTCCTGGAACCCCTACAACCGTAGAGTTTGGCGGTACGTCCTTTAACACAACAGAACCGCCGCCAACTTTTGAGTTTTCACCAATGGTAATGGAACCTAACACTTTCGCTCCGGTTGAGACAAGAACATTATCCTTTAAGGTCGGATGGCGTTTTCCCTTTTCTTTTCCAGTTCCGCCCAGTGTTACCCCTTGATAGAGAGTAACATTATCACCAAGTTCACACGTCTCACCAATAACTACACCCATTCCGTGGTCGATAAACAGGCGTCTCCCGATTATGGCTCCCGGGTGGATTTCAATTCCAGTCAAAAAGCGGCTTGCTTGGGAAATGACACGAGCCAGAAAATAAAATTTTCGTTTATAGAATGCATGGGCTATACGGTGCGACCAAATGGCATGTAGGCCTGAATAGGTTAGAATCACTTCCAGATAGCTTCGGGCTGCTGGATCTTGCTCAAAAATAACCTCAACATCCTCCTTTAATCTTTTAAACATTACCCTGTTCCCCTTTTTCTTTATTTAAATTTGATGAAAAAACTAAAAAAAGCGTCTCTGTCATAATCGACAGAGACGCTTTAGGCGCGGTTCCACTCTGTTTAGACCAGTATTAACTGGTCTCAACTTTAACCTTTTAACGGAAGGTTCCGCCCAAGTCTACATGAAAAGCTATTTCGAAATGGGACTCAGAGGTGCACTTCTAAAATAGATTGGCTTGAACCACTTTCAGCCGATGATGGTTCTCTCTTTAAAGCATCAATTTTATACTTTTCCTCTTCAACATTTTTGCGTATAGTGATTCTCTTATACTATATTATATTTTCTCGCTAATGTTAACCGATAAGTTTGTGAAGCCGGGCTTGAACTTTTTCTTTTCCTAACAGTTCAATTGTTTGGTTAAGATCTGGTCCATGCGTTTGCCCCGTAACGGCTGAGCGGATTGGCATGAACAAGTTTTTCCCCTTTTGCCCTGTCGTTTTTTGTACGGTTTTTATTGCTGCTTTAATATTTTCCGCGATAAAGTCTTCAAGACCTTCAACCTCTTCTGAAAAAGCTTTTAAAACCTGGGGAACAGTTTCACTAGAAAGGATTTCCTTAGCTTCTTCTTCATATTCTGCTTCATCCTTAAAAAACATATCCGAAAGTTGAACAATTTCTGCTCCGAAGCTCATTTTTTCCTGGAATAGTGCAATTAGTTTAATTGCCCACTCTCTTTCAGAAGCGCTCATATCAGCAGGAACACGGCCAGCTTTTATTAACTGCGGTAAGGAGATCGCAACAATTTTATCAAGGTCAGCTTGTTTTACGTATTGATTATTCATCCACTCTAACTTATGTTTATCAAAGACAGCTGGAGACTTGGAAAGACGATTTGCATCGAAAATCTTAATAAATTCTTCTTTTGAATAGATTTCTTCTTCCCCGCCCGGTGACCAGCCTAAGAGTGTAATAAAGTTTAACAAAGCTTCAGGGAGATAACCCAATCCTTCGTACTGTTCCATAAATTGAATAATCGATTCATCACGTTTACTGAGTTTTCTGTGGTTTTCATTTACAATTAATGTCATATGCCCAAAAATCGGAGGCTCCCAGCCTAATAAATCATAAACCATTAATTGCTTAGGTGTATTGGAAATATGGTCATCACCGCGAAGTACATGGGAAATTTCCATTAA
>JAUZQA010000643.1 GCA_030705665.1 Bacillota bacterium | reverse complement strand
AGATCCTTCGATCTGGAACTACCTTAATAGACCGAAGGAAATGCAGAATCCGTCCAACGCTATGAAAACTTTAAACAATCAGGATCCTGTTCACTACACAGGATCTGGAGAAATTTTAAAGGTTGCTTCACAATCGAAAAATGGGAAAAGAACCATTCAATTGGATTCCCAAGGCATGATTCAAAATGAAACCTATCTGTCATTGCCGAAGCCTTTTGAGATCGTACGTTATGGCAAACCTAAACAGAAGGAAATAGTCCTTACCTTTGATGATGGACCCGATCCAAAGTATACACCACAGATATTAGACATCTTGGACAAGAATCATATAAAAGGCGCATTCTTTATTGTTGGAGAGAATGCGGAACTTCATCCGGAATTGATTGAAAGGATGTATAAAGAAGGCCATACAATTGGAAGCCATACCTTTACCCATCCTAATATTGCATCAACGAGTCCTTACCAGACAAAAATGGAGCTGAATGCTAATCAAAGACTTTTTGAGGAAATTACGGGGCATTCGATGAACCTTTTCCGTCCGCCGTATGAGGCCGATGCGGAACCGAGCACAAGAAGCCAACTTTTGCCGATCCTACGAGCACAGGATATGGGTTATACCATGGTCGGTGAATTAATCGATCCAAATGATTGGAAAAACCCTTCTAGCGATGAAATTATAAAGCGGGTATTAGAGCAGCTTCCAAAAGGAAATGTGATATTGCTTCATGATGCCGGCGGCGACCGTTCCAACACGGTTAAGGCCCTGCCGCAGATCATTAAAGAATTAAAAAAGCGCGGTTATACCTTTACAACCATTGCTCATCTGATTGGAAAGGACAATAGTCAAATCATGCCTGCTGTTCAACAAGATAACCCTTATTTGATTTATGACAAGGCTGTATTTAAGGTGATCCAAGTGGTGCGATTGGGGTTAACTGCCCTGTTCTACTCGGCGATCCTTTTAGGAATCCTGCGTCTGGTTGTTTTCATTTTCCTTTCAAGGAAGCAGGTAAAAATGTATAAAAAAACTAAAATTGACACTGATTATACTCCTTTTGTAAGTGTCGTGATTGCCGCCTATAACGAGGAAAAAGTGATTTGCAAAACGATTGATTCAATTTTGGCCAGCGATTATCCAGCCTTTGAGGTATTGATTGTCGACGATGGATCAAAGGATAATACTGCTGCTGTTGTTCTGGAAGCATATCGAAACCATCCTTTCGTCAGATTGATAAGAAAGGCAAATGGCGGAAAGTCTTCCGCTGTCAATCTTGGCTTTAAAGAAGCGAACGGAGAGATTGTGATCGCTCTTGATGCTGATACACTTATTGCCAAAAATGCCATTTCATTGCTTGTGAGCCATTTTACTGATGAAAAGGTTGCTGCTGTTTCAGGTAATGTGAAGGTTGGCAACAAGGGGAACCTCCTTACCAACTGGCAGCATATAGAATACGTGACAGGCTTTAACCTGGAGCGAAGAGCATTTGCCGCTCTCAACTGCATTACAGTCGTGCCTGGTGCGATAGGTGCATGGAGAAAGACGTCGGTAGAAGAAGCAGGATTTTTTAAAGAGGATACTTTGGCAGAGGATACCGACATCACTCTTACCCTTTTACGGCAAGGGAAAAAGATTAAATTTGAAGAAAAGGCTTATGCGTATACTGAAGTGCCTGAAGATATTAAAAGTCTAGCAAAACAGCGCTACCGATGGGTTTATGGTACATTACAATGCTTATGGAAACATCGTGCGGCCTTGTTCAATAAAAAACATCACTCATTAGGGTACATCGGTCTGCCAAACATGTGGCTCTTCCAATATATCTATCAAATGATATCTCCAATTGCGGATCTCTTGTTCATCATCGCCCTTTTTGGAGAACACCCTGGTAAAGCAGCATTAGGGTTTATCCTGTTTTACTTGCTAGATTTTGCTACTTCTCTTTATGCGTTTCGATTGGAAAAAGAAAATCCCAAACCGCTGGCTTCTTTGTTTTTACAACGAATCTTGTATAAGCAGCTTATGACTTATGTCGTCATAAAATCGATCATATCTGCGATCAAGGGAGTTACTGTAGGTTGGAATAAACTGAAACGAAAAGGAAATGTAACACAGGAAACTCATCTGGCAGGGAATTAAGAAAAATTCCTGTAACCAATAAAAAAAGATCGTCCAAAGACGTTCCCACGGGGACGTCTTTTTTGGTATGAAAAGATGACACAAGTTGTTCAATCTTTTACGACAACTTTGTGAAAAACAATCGATTTAACACTATATTAATAGTGATAAAGCTATAATTAAAAATAACCAATCGAACAAGGGCGTGATTAAAAATGTACACAAAAAGGGTTGCTGCAAAGGAAGAAACATTACTGGCTCATTTCGTTAGACAGATTGGCGTGCAGCTTCGGATTAGAAGGAATACATTTTTGTATCACCAACTAGATAAAGCAGATTCCTTCTATTTTGTTACCTCCGGAAAGTTTGTTATCTCAAGAG
Source organism: Bacillota bacterium (assembly GCA_030705665.1). Next base: position 128 of record JAUZQA010000643.1, on the reverse strand, counting down.
AAACGCCGGAAGGCAAACAATTTTACTTATCATATGTAACTGAAGGCAATGTAATTGGCGACCATACGCTGTTTGATAAAAATGCAGCCCAGGTTTTTTCGGCAAAAGCACTGGAAAATAGTGAAGTT
>JAUZQA010000642.1 GCA_030705665.1 Bacillota bacterium | reverse complement strand
TTCCATAAAAAAATCCCCCTATGAAGGAGGAGGTGTTATGTACGTTAAGAAGAATAAAACATTCTGTCTTAATATCCCCCTATCCGCGTAGGCTTGGTGAGTAAAAACAGGCAGGTTTCCTGGCTCATGATCATTGCTCCCTATGCCTTCCCATCAATTTGACAGTGGCTACAATAGTTCGCTCCCATATACAGTGGCGGGACCGCGTTGGCTTTATACCAAACTTCCCTATTAAGCTAAGAATCTTTAAAAGATTTTAGCACCTGTTTAATAATCTTTTTTTTATGCTAAAACTATTATAACGATAAAATGAATCGCTTGTACATGTTTTTTAGAATACTTATGTCATTTTTCGCTAAAAAACACGTATTCCACTAGTAGGTCCACCTGTCTTTTAGCAAAATTCCGACACTTTTCAATCTTTATCCAGAATACTCTTTAATTCAGACCAGCTCTCAATTCTCGGCATTACTAAATGTTGATTATATTGATGACTTTTGACATAAACCTTTGTCGGTGTATTCATGAGAGTTTCCAAAACTGCCGGCTTGTCATCAAAATAATAATCAATGGCTAATTCATGAATAATACGAACCTTTTCTGGGTCTTTCATACCGCAAAAGAAGCGATCATCGTGGACAGGAAATCCTGCTTTTTGAAGCCATTCTTTTGTCCTTTGACAATACGCCCCTTCTCTTGATGTCACATAATATATCTCATGACCCTCTTTCTCAAGCTCCTGCAATACTTCAACCGCATCGGGGAATGGTGGACAATCTGAAAAGTAGATTTCTTCCCTGTTATCCATCCACATTTTTTTCCCTTCCTCATCCGTTAATCCAAAGCACTTGTGGATGGCAACGGTGTTTAGCTTCTGAAAAGACTCAATGGGAACTTCCTTTTTAAGTCTTCGTTTATACAAATGAAAGGCATGCTCCCTTAGATTAATCAATGTATCATCAACATCAAAACCCAGCTTCATTTAAATCCCTCTTTTTCACGTTCCCTTTATTCACGATTATACTTGAGTTATTGCTCAATAATTCTGCACAGATTTGCCATTTCAATTGCAGCTGATGCCGCATCCCAACCCTTATTTCCGGCTTTTGTGCCTGCTCTTTCAATTGCTTGTTCGATGGATTCTGTTGTTAGTACACCAAAAACGACTGGAATGCCACTTTGTAAAGAAGTAGCCGAAACACCTTTTGCCGCTTCGTTGCAAACATAATCAAAATGCGGTGTCGCCCCGCGTATTACGGTTCCAAGTGTGATCACAGCATCATATTTTTTACTTGCAGCCATTTTTTGAGCAATTAAGGGAATCTCAAAAGCACCTGGAACCCAAGCAATATCGACATCTTCATCATTCACACCATGGCGTTTAAGGGCATCCTGCGCACCGCCCAGCAGTTTGCTTGTAATAAATTCGTTAAAACGGCCCACAACGATCCCAACTTTTAATCCTGTACCAACTAAATTTCCTTCAAAAATATTACCCATTTATTTTCCCTCCATTTTTTTAACCAATTTTCCCCTGGAACACTGCAATATATCTTACAAATGTAATAAGTGGCCCAGTTTATCATGCTTGGTTCTTAAATAATTTTCATTTTCTTCTCTCATAGGCATTTGCAACGGAACCCTTTCGACAACTTCCATCCCGTACCCGCTTAATCCCTTTATCTTTCGAGGATTATTGGTTAACAGACGTAATTTTGTAATACCCAGATCCTTTAATATTTGGGCTCCAAGACCATATTCTCTTAAGTCTGCAGGAAATCCAAGTTTTTCATTCGCTTCAACGGTGTCTAATCCTTGTTCTTGCAGTTTATAGGCTTTCAACTTATTTAAAAGTCCAATTCCTCTTCCTTCTTGACGCATATATAGCAAGACACCATTGCCTTCTTCATTTATTTGCTTTAAGGCTGCGTGCAGCTGCGGACCGCAATCACAACGATAGGAGCCAAAAACATCACCTGTTAAGAATACAGAGTGTACCCGCACAACAACTGGTTTTTACGGGTCGATTAATCCTTTTACAAACGCAATATGATCTTTTTTATCCAAAATATTTGAGTAACCAATCGCTGTGAATTCACCAAACTCTGTCGGAAGGTTGACTTCTACTTCACGTTTTACAAGCCGATCTTCTCGATTTCTGTATTCAATTAAGTCTTTAATCGTAATTAATTTTAAACCAAATTGATCCGCTAATTTCCGAAGGTCCGGTACTCGGGCCATTGTTCCGTCATCTTTCATTACTTCACAAATGACACCGGCAGGTTTGGCATCACATAATCTGGCCAAATCGACTGCTGCTTCTGTATGTCCTGTTCTTTGAAGGACCCCGCCTTTTTTAGCAATTAGCGGAAAAACATGTCCTGGCCGTTTAAAATCATTTGGCTTTGCTTCGGGATCTAGCATACTTAAAACTGTCGCAGAGCGTTCAAAAGCGGATATCCCAGTTGTTGTAAACTTATGATCGATACTGACTGTAAAGGCGGTTTGATTAGTATCAGTGTTAACCGCAACCATTGGCATTAAATCAAGCGTTTGGGCCAATTCTTCCTCGATCGGGACACATATGAGCCCACGTCCATTTGTAGCCATAAAATTAATAACATCGGGAGTAGCTTTTTCTGCCAGAG
>JAUZQA010000641.1 GCA_030705665.1 Bacillota bacterium | reverse complement strand
TGTGCAAATAGTTTAATGAATCACAAAAAATTCCGATGATATCAAAACTTCCCAGGCCTTCTAACTCTGCCATATCCTGTTCAAATAAGGGAATCATAACCCCTTGACTTTCTGCTTTGGCTTTGGCAACAGCAAGCATATCTGTTGATAAATCTACCCCGGTCACCTTAAATCCCTGTTTGGCAAAGCGAACGGAAAGTTCTCCAGTGCCGCATGCCAAATCAAGCATGGTATTTCCTTTTATATGGTATTCTTTTAGACGATTAAGAACAAAATTTACCCATTTATCATAAGGAGCATCCTGCATCAATTCATCATAAAGATAGGCAAATTGTTCATAACTCATGAATTAATCACACTGTGAATATCCTCTAATGGAGCATCTCCCCATAAACGTTCAAGATTATAATAAATCCTGTCATCGCGATGAAAAACATGCGCGACAACATCTCCAAGATCAAGCAGCACCCATCTTGCTTCATCAAAGCCTTCTATTCGTTTGACTGTATATTGATTCTCTTCTGCCTTTTCTTTAATTTCTCGCGCTATTGCTTGAACCTGCTTATCTGAATTCCCATGGCAAATAATAAAATAATCCGCAATAAGGGAAATTCCTTTCATATTAAGGGCCACAATATCTTCTGCACGTTTATCGTCTGCAGCCTTTACTGCAATTTTAAGTAATTCACGTTGATCCATCCAATCAGTCCTCCTTGTTTAATATAAGATCATTATAGGTATGAAAAGTTTCTGGGTAAATGGCTTGGTTTTTTTTAAATAAAAACATAATCGTATTTTGTACGGATTTTATTAACGCATCATCTAAGTCAACTTTAGCCATTTCACGGACTTCATCTACACCCGGGAAATGTCGTCCTGGTTCAATATAGTCAGCTAAATAGACTACTTTTTCAAGCTTCGTCATTCCTCTTCTTCCAGATGTATGGAAACGAATGGCATCCAATACTTCCTTGTCTGAAAGTCCGGCCTCTACCTCCGCTAAATACGCTCCAACAGGGGCATGCCATAATTCGGAATTATACTCCAGCAGATCGTTCGCCATTCCTTGAGAAACAATAATTTGCTGCATTTCATCCTTTGGGCGAAATTTTGCATAATCATGAAAGATAGCAGCGAGCTCTGCCTTTTTTTCATCCACGCCATATTTCCTTGCCAAAGAAATGGCAGTTTCCATTACACCCAATGTATGCTGATAACGATGTTCGGTCAATTGCGTTTTAACCATTTTTAATGCTTGTTCACGTTCCATATAGGTGGTTCTCCTCAATATAATGAATAACTGAATCTGGCAGAAGATAACGAACCGTTTTCCCCTTTTTTAGTCTTTCACGAATGATACTTGATGAAACCTCCATCGCAGGTACATCCACATAAATAACTGGAAAGCTTGTATTATGGCTATATTCCGGTCTTTCAACCCCAACAAACTGAACCAGTTCTACCAGTTCGTTAATTTTGTGCCACTTTGGCAAATACTCAATCATATCTGCACCAATAATAAAGTAAAATTGATCCTCTTTGTATGTTTCTCTAACAATCTTCATGGTTTCAACCGTAAAAGAAGGCCCTTGGCGTTCCAACTCAATCGTTGTGACCCGAAACTGATGGTTTCCTTCAATTGCCAGCTTAAGCATTTCAAGCCTTTCCTCATTGCTGATTGATTCTGATTTATGTTTATGCGGTGGTTCCTGATTAGGCATAAACCATATTTCATCAAGGTCCAGAGCTGAAAGAACTTCATTGGCAATAAGAAGGTGACCATGGTGTGGCGGATCAAAAGTGCCTCCCAGTATCCCAATTTTTCTCATGAGACATGCGCGCTCCTTTTAGGTCTTATCGCGGAAGAGTAATTTGTTTGTTTTCAACTGATTCCTTGTAAAGAACAATGGTATTTCCAATAATTTGAACAAGTTCAGCGCCTGTTCTGCCCGCCAACTCCTCGGCAACAACCGTTTTGTCTTCCTCACAGTTTTGTAACACGCTGATTTTAAACAATTCTCTTGCCTCTAGAGCATAAGAAATTTGTTTTACCATATTATCATTAACCCCACCTTTCCCTACTTGAAAAATAGGGTCCAAGTGGTGAGCCTTTGATCTTAAGTACCTTTTTTGTTTACCAGTTAACATAGTTTGCGCCTCCAAGCTGCTTTAAAACATTTTCTCTCATTCTTTGTATATCCGGGGAAATTCCGGTCCATTTTTCAAAAGCCAGCGCCCCCTGAAAGACGAACATATCGATTCCATTTTGGATTCTGGCACCCTTTTGCTCAGCTTCCTGCAAAAATTGTGTATTAAGCGGGTTGTAGATAATGTCACAAACAAGTGCATGCTGCTTTATATGCAAAAGGTCCACTGGCTGTTCTGAAACCTTTGGAAACATACCAATCATCGTAGTTTGAATAATTAAATCATATTGATCAAGACTCTTATTGGCCTCATCTAAAGAAATAGCTTTCGATGGAACCGAAAACGGACATTCTTTTACAAGCTGTTCAGCTGTTTCAACTGTTCGATTGGCGATATCAACAGCAGCAGGTCTGCTTTGGGCTAAAGTAAAATAAATCGCCCGTGCAGCGCCGCCTGCACCAATAATTAGAATCTTTTGTTCTGATAGTGATGAAACATAAGTTT
>JAUZQA010000640.1 GCA_030705665.1 Bacillota bacterium | reverse complement strand
GTGTTTAAGAATCGCATAAATCCAATGTAATAGCTTGTTGGCGCAGGCTATTATAGTCACTTTGTGAGGTTTCCCCTCACTTCTTTTTTTGTCGTAAAACTCTCTAAGTCTGATGTTTCGATTATTCTTCGCTTTATCCCAGCACCATGCATACGAACGTTTTCCTCCTAGATTATGCATCCTATTTGCTATTTCATCAGTTGATGCTTTTAAAACACCGTCGGAAGTCGGATATAAAAGCAAGGTTCTTAAAGATACCTGTCCACATAAATCCCCAAAAACGCCTTTATATTCTGGAAAAACTTGATCAAGAATCGTTTGAAACTGCAGTTTTAACTGTACGTAATTTCGCGTTAATGAATCATAATGCCTAGATAAATTACGTAAGTTCATGGTTTGAACATTTTTTCTTTGAAATGTATTTAGATCTTCTTTGTAATAAAGTTCGCATAAATGTCGTGCATCAACCGGGTCGGACTTAACCTTTCGGAGACTACTCTTTTTAGCTTGGTAAGAAATTACTGGATTTACTAAATAGTAAGTAATCCTCTTCTCCTCAAGATACTGAAGTACAGGTTCATGATAGTGTCCAGTAGATTCAAAAATGACCACAGGATTTGCTTCAGCGTTTAACTTTACCTCCTTATAAAAAACATAAAAATCACGTAAACCATTAGTATCATGCTTAAACTTAAAGGTTTTTCCATAAGGCTGCTTTCTTGCCAGGAAAGCTTGGACTTGACTTTCTCCTTTTGCGATATCCAGACCAATGACTGGATCCATACATTATCACAACTCCTTTTACTGTAATTGCCGGTAGCTCCTAACTATCTTGTAGTTTCATAGCTTCGCTTTTTATTCGGGGTCAATGCCCCAACCAGCCCATATTAAATAGGCCAACCAGTAATCTACTAGTTGACCTTATAATACGATTGCGCCCGATTCTGGAATAAGAATTAATCAATGTTTTTATTTTTAGTACAGACATTGCGGCCTTCCTTTTAGGGTCTTTTCCCTAAAATTTCTTTTGCTATTTCGATAGCTTCCTCTTCGGTTAAGAGTTGTTCGGGAATTTCATTATAAAATAACAGCTACTCTTAAAAACCTATATCTTCAGGAGCTAATTCTGTTGCTCTTTGGATTGACTTATGAGACTTTTTTCCCTTTTAGATACCGGTTGTCGGGGTTGAACCGAAACTCCAGAAAGAACACGATTTTGAGTCGTTTTAACAAGCCAATTAACGTAGAGAGATCCGTTTAACGATATTAAGTTGTTATTAACGTTATCACAATTTATATTGATCAGAACGAGATAAATTATCGGAATAATTATATATTTAAATAAATTCACAATATTACCACAGACATCAGGATATGAAACGAGTAAAATTTAGAATGGTTAAGTTACATTAAAACTATATGGAGGGATAAAAATGGCTGATGTAAAAATATTAGATAACGGTCCTTTAATCGCTACTGGAATCACCTTGTTAGACTGTGAGGGAAATAAAATTGAAACAAAAGAGCAAACTTATCTCTGCCGTTGTGGTCTATCCAGCAATAAACCATTTTGTAACGGTGCTCATAAAGGCAAATTTGAAAGTGTAGTTAGGACGCAAGACAAGAACTAAATTCAAAATACTTTTTTAATGAATATCTAAGTTATTGAAGAGGAGCTAGGTATCATTACCACGCTCCTCTTTGTACTTATATTTAAAACCACTTTAATTATATTATTTAAATCCCTACCCTTTGTCCTTTAAGGAATGTCTCTCACTATAACTATGTTTTCGATCAATTTTTATTAAAATACTACGTATGATAAATCCAATTCCTAACCCAGGAATAAGAGACATCATTGGAAGCCAAATAGGACCAAAAAATATGCCAAAAATTTCATTTGGTGAGTACATTAGCCCTATAGTTACAAAATAGGCTCCAAAAGCAAAAGGAACAAACGATAACCGAGGATTTTCCCCTTCAGCAAATTTATATGCATCATACATAGCAAACATATAAACACAAGGATAAAACATAAGCCATTGGTGATCCACCACTTCTGCAGCTTCTTTTATTTTGCCAAGAAAACTAAACATGATAGCTTTGTTAAACGAACTGTTCACATTAATAGTGAATTCTAAGATAATAAACAAAATCCCTTTAATAAGGTGACCATTTAACAGTTGACCAAAGCCTGGAAAAGCAACACTCCAGAGGATGGCTTCTAACTTAGAGGTTTTCCGCATAGTATCAACCTTTAAGATTCGGTTATATTTTGCTTACCTTTTAACTTATCTAATATCTTTAATAAACCAACGAACCCTCTAATCGTAAACAATGTGAAACTAACACTTGCAAATGTATGGAAAGGTGACCATTTTTTCCATTTAAAAAAACCGGTGTTCTTTTCCATAAACCATTGCCCAACACTCATTGGAACACTAAAAATCAAACTCTTTAATAAAATTTTACCAAAATTATCGTTATACGAAATTTTTACCCAGATAACACTTAAAATCGGGAAAAACAACATATCATATATAATATTCGTTTTGAAAATTTTTGGAAAAGGACGAACTGGATATTCAAGTTTTTGTTTTCCAACTACATAAGCATCAATTAGAGTTGCAATAACACCTTTTGAGAAAAAAATCAAAAGATT
>JAUZQA010000064.1 GCA_030705665.1 Bacillota bacterium | reverse complement strand
TAAAGGAATAATTTAACTCAACTCTGCCCATACTGATTGACAAATACAAATAGTTTCTTGAAGTGAGGGATTGAGTAATGTTGTATCTTCATGATGTTTGGGTCAATTGGTTTGAAGGGGAAGAAAATGGTTACAATGTTTGCCACTTTCACGAATGGCGGAAAGATGACGGGGTTGAGCTATTAGACCAAGTACCTCTTTTAAAAATTAGTCCGATTTTATTTCATTATATTGAAAATGATTTGTCAGAATTACCACAGCAGCTTTTAAATGATATTTTTCAAAAATCGTACTTAAGGAAAAATCATGAGAGAGTTCAATTGGAATATTGTTTTGTTGTAACAGATGGAGTTGGAATTTTGGCAGTAGATACGATTGGTTATTCCATTCCAATAAGAAAAAGCAGGCTCATTCCAAGGCAGGAGCAATTAGTCTATGAAATGATTGAAAATCATGACACTTTGGAATATAAATTCAATGAGAAGCAAATGCAAAAAGACTTCCATATCTTATCTCCTGATCCTAGTTTAATGAATGGCTTGACAAGAAAAGAGCGTCAGCTAAAGCAGTTATTGTTTATGGCACTTGATCAATTGCATACGACAAAAAATGAGGCAGAGGTGCGTTATTGGTATACAGAGTGGTGCCCTGAGCGTTATTCTGCTATTCAGGAATTACAATTTGAGGATGCATGGGATTGTTTATTTAATGAAATTAAGTATGGCTGGTCTTGTAAACATGAAAACTTTTGTGAAAACATTATAAAAGGTCAGCCGTTTTTTGAAAAGTTATGGGAAATGGAGCACGGCTCTAAAGTAAATTAACAAAAGCCTGACCGAAAATCCTGCGGTCAGGCTTTTATTATAAATTTGTCTATTGATTGAAACGAAAAGGCAATTATCTTCTTTTTCTTCCTAATCCCATCGCGTTTTCCATCTTTTTAAGCATTTTACCTGCGACTCTATTTGCTTTTGCAGCACCTTGATCGAGAATGTCATCAAGTTGGCTCGAATCAATTAATTGATAATATTTTTCTTGAATTGGAGCTAAAGCATTTACAACAACGCCAGCTAAATCTGCTTTAAATTCACCGTATCCTTTACCATGATACATCTCTTCGAGTTCAGGAATGGATTTACTGCTCAAAATGGAGTAGATCGATAATAGATTTGAAACTCCTGGTTTATTGTCTCTGTCAAATTTAACAATGCCGTCAGAATCGGTAACAGCGCTTTTAATTTTCTTTTCAATTTGTTTGGCATCATCAAGCAGAGAGATATAACCTTTATTATTTGTATCGGATTTACTCATCTTTTTGGTGGGCTCCTGCAGGGACATTACCCTTGCGCCAACCTTAGGAATTCTTGCTTCAGGGATAGTAAGGATATCATTATATTTTTTATTAAACCTCTCAGCAAGGTCTCTTGTTAATTCCATATGCTGCTTTTGATCTTCGCCAACAGGCACAACGTTTGCACTATATAATAGAATATCTGCTGCCATTAGCGGCGGATAAGTCAATAAACTAGCTAGAACTGACTCTTTACCCGCAGATTTATCTTTAAATTGAGTCATCCGTTCAAGCTCACCCATGTAAGCAACACATTGCATCATCCATCCTGCCTGTGCATGTGCAGGCACTTCTGATTGAATAAATAAGGTTGCTTTTTCAGGGTCAATGCCCACTGCTAGATATAACGCTGCCAGGCTTTTAATATTTTTACGAAGTTGTTTTGGGTCTTGCGGGACTGTGATAGCATGTTCATCAACGATGCAAAAAAAACAGTTGTATTCATCCTGAAGCTCAACAAACTGCTTTAAGGCACCGATATAATTTCCGAGAGTCAGCATACCACTTGGCTGGATTCCAGAAAAAATCGTTTCCATTAAATTACCTCCTATTTATAAAGTCAAATAAAAAACCATCCATCCTTGTTATAGGGACGAATGGTGTCGCGGTACCACCCTAAATTACTCGCTTTCGAGTCACTCTATTCCATTATGTAGCAATGGTTTAACTAAATACTATTATAATGAAATGAATATTTGTAATCAAGCATGCTAAACATAATATAAAATAAGGGCAACAATCATACATATGAACAAAAATAGCCCGTGTAGAAACAATGCTTTTTGACTAATGGATACTAGTTTTGATAAAGGGGTGATTTCAGCTAATTTTATGTCCTCGTTGTTCCTTGAAAAAGCCTTTGTGAATCCTTTTGTTACAATATCAAAAAAACCAGAATGGATCACATAGATCAGCAAGGAACATAAAAGAAATGCAGAAGCAAAGTAAAAAGTTATATTAATATAATTCATTAAAGTTACTTCATTATAGTAAAGTAGTGAAGTGATAAAGATCACGATTTGAATAATGAAAAAAAACCCTATTTTTTTCATGGGCACTTTCAAAGCGGAAACCTCCAATTCCTAGCGTATAAAAAGGGATTTAACAGTGAAAATAGTATTTAAAATTATACCACAAAGGTTAATAATGAAAATGTAAATATTGTTTCCAATATGTAAACTTTTTTTAAAAAACTAATGTACAATGTTTTACTAAAAATGTATAATAAGCATTGTAGAATTTTTCAGAAAAATAAAAAGGAGGTCTACATAGTTGAAAAAGTCAAAATATTCACTACTTCTAGCATCAGGCCTAGCTGCTAGCATGTTCTTAAGCGCATGTTCGGGCGGGTCAAGCACAAGTAAAGATACGAGCAAGAGTACCACGAGCACTGCTGGGCAGCTGGCTGCTAAACAAGCTATCAATGTTTTGGAAACTGCCGAAATTCCAACAATGGACAGTGTCATGAACCAAGATGTTCTTGGGAGCGAGATTCTTTCTCAGGTAACTTCTGGTTTGTACCGTTTGGATCAAACTGGTACAAAGGCAATTCCAGATGATGCAGTAGGCGCACCTAAATTTAATGCTGATAAGACAGTATTAACAATTAGTTTGAAAAAGAATGTCAAATGGTCTAACGGAGACCCTGTCACTGCGAAGGATTACGTCTTTGCATGGCAGCGTGCCATTGATCCTAAAACTGCATCACCATATGGTCCATATATGATGACAGATAAAATCAAAAACGCAACTGCAATCAGTGAAGGGAAAGCACCGGTTTCCTCTCTAGGCGTCAAAGCAATTGACGACTATACATTGGAAATCACATTAGAAAGAGCCCTTCCATATATTGATTCATTATTAACATTTACAGCATTCTATCCACAAAATCAAAAATATGTAGAATCACAAGGCGCAGACTATGCAAAAGATGCTGCCCACCTGCTATACAGCGGTCCATTTACATTAACTAAATGGGACGGAACATCTGCTGACCAATGGACATTAACTAAGAATGCAGATTACTGGAATGCAAAAAATGTTACATTGCAAACAGCTAATTTTAACGTTGTAAAAGATCCGCAAGCAGCTGTGAACGCATATGAAGCGAAACAAGCAGATATTACTGGAAGACTTGCTTCATCAGCGATTATTTCGCAATATCAAGGTACAAAAGACTTAGTGCAATTTCTTGAGCCATCAATGTGGTGGTTAAAGATGAACGAAAATAATCCTGTTTTGAAAAATCTCAATGTACGTAAAGCGATTGCTTTAGCAGTTGATAAAAAAGCATATACGAATAACGTTTTGTCAAACGGTTCTATCCCTGCTAACTTCATTGTACCGAAGCAGTTTGCATTTAATAATGGCAAAGACTTCCGTGGCGCCGGAGCTGGTGATTATCTGAAAACAGATAAAACTCAAGCTAAAAAGCTTTGGGAGCAAGGTTTGAAAGAATTAGGCAAAACATCTGTATCGTTTACAATGGTTGGGCAAGATACTGAAACGGCTAAGAAAGAGGATGCATTCATTAAAGATCAATTGGAGAAGACTCTTCCTGGCTTAACGGTTAATATTCAAAGTGTACCGTTCAAAATCCGTATTGACCGTGAAGACAAACAAGATTATGATTTATTGCATGCAGGTTGGGGACCAGACTACGCTGACCCAATGACATTCATGGATCTATTCTTAACAGGCGGCGGTCAAAACCACATGAGCTACAGTGATCCAAAATATGATAAGTTGGTTAAAGATGCCCAATCTACTTTGGCAGCTAAACCGGATGAGCGTTGGAAAGCACTTCAACAAGCTGAGAAAATCTTGTTAGAAGATGATGCAGCATTAGCACCACTTTATCAACGTTCTGTAAACCTTTTAGTAAATCCAAAAGTAAAAGGGTTACAGCATAATCCTTATTCTGACTATAGTTTCGAATATATCAAAGTCTACAAATAAGAGGAAATAATTCCTAGAATTTACACAAAAAAGTGATTTATAACCAAATAAAAAGAGAGTATATTAAATTATACTCTCTTTTTACCTGTATCAGAATTGTCGAAAAGTGTCTAAGATTTAGTGAATTAGGAGGTGTTGGCATGGCAAAATATATCCTGCAGCGGTTTGTCTACATGATAATTACGCTTTTCATTGTTGTATCTGTAACCTTTTTCCTCATGAAGTTAATTCCAGGAACCCCGTTTAATAGCTGGGAAAAACTTTCAAAAGTCCAGCGCCACATATTATTAGTGAAGTATGGATTTGATCAACCTGTGCCTGTTCAATATGCTCACTATATATTGAACATGTTAAAAGGCGATTTGGGTGTCTCCTTCCAGTTTAATAATACCCCGGTAACGGAACTTATTGCCCAAAGGCTTACTCCTTCGGCGATACTTGGCGCTCAGGCGATGATTGTCGGTGCAGTGCTGGGTATTCTTTTAGGTGTTGTGGCGGCACTAAAACAAAATACTTGGGTTGATTATGGCGCAACATTTATTGCAGTCATTGGGAAATCGATTCCAAGCTTTGTCTTTGCTGGTCTTTTACAATATTATGTAGCTGTAAAATTAGGATGGCTTCCTGTTATGTTTTGGAATGGACCTTCTTATTCCATTCTGCCAACCATTGCTTTGGCTATGTTCCCGATTTCTATCGCGGCACGCTTTATGCGGACGGAAATGGTGGAAGTATTGGGATCGGATTATATTACTCTTGCTAAAGCTAAAGGTGCAAGTTACTGGCAAATCAGCTTCAAACATGCACTAAGAAATGCTTTAATACCGGTTATAACCGTTATGGGGCCTTTAGCAGTAAGTTTAATGACAGGATCGCTTGTTATTGAAAATATTTTTGGCATACCTGGTATTGGTAATCAATTTGTCCAATCCATTATGGTAAATGATTATCCAGTTATTATGGGTACTTCGATATTGTTTGCCGCATTATTTGTCTTCATTATTTTGGTTGTTGATATTCTTTACGGAATCATCGATCCGCGTATTCGCATACAGGGGGGGAAAGGGTAATGCAAAACAAAGAACAAGTCATTTCGCAGGATATGTTTGCACCCGCCCATATTGATCCATCCAAAAGTGAGGTCATTGCCAAGCCAAGTCTAAACTTTTGGCAGGATTCCTGGCTGCGGGTCCGCAAAAATAAAGGAGCAGTTATCAGCTTAGTTGTTATTGTTCTCTTGCTTATTCTAGCTTTCGTTGGGCCATTATTAACACCATATAAATACGATTACCAAAATACTGATAATCATGACCTGCCGCCTCGGGTACAGGGATTGGAGAACATTCATTGGCTTCCTTTTGATGGCACCTTAACGAATAAAGCCGGTATATCATATAATGCATACGAAGTCCGCCATGTGAAACAGTACTATTGGTTTGGAACAGATGAATTGGGCCGTGATCTGTTTGCCCGGACTTGGAAAGGAACTCAAGTATCATTGTTCATTGCCTTAATGGCAGCATTAGTTGATATGGTGATCGGTGTCGCCTATGGCGCTATATCCGGATATGTCGGTGGACGCGTAGATAGTGTCATGCAGAGGTTTTTGGAAATTATCATGGGAATACCTAACTTAATTGTGGTAGTCTTAATGATTCTAGTATTAAAACCAGGAATTATTCCAATTATTATTGCGATTACGTTTACTAGTTGGACAAGTATGGCCAGGGTAGTCCGTGCTCAAGTCTTAAAATATAAAAATCAAGAATTTGTTTTAGCAGCAAAGACATTGGGAGCAAGTAATGGCTCCATCATTTTTAAACATATGATTCCAAATATGTTTGGGATTATCATTATTAATACGATGTTTTCAATACCTAATGCGATTTTCTTCGAGGCATTCCTAAGCTTTATCGGATTGGGATTGCAAGAACCAAATGCATCATTAGGAACATTGGTAAATGAAGGTTTTAAATCAATGCGCGCTTATCCCTATGAAATGATTATTCCATCAATTATGATTGCATTGATTATGATTTGCTTCAATTTAGTTGCAGACGGATTACGGGATGCCCTTGATCCAAAAATGCGTGATTAGAAGGCAGGTGAAAGGCATTGGAGAAAATTTTACAGGTAAAGGATTTAAATATATCGTTTCATACCTTTGCAGGGGAAGTAAAAGCAATTCGCGGTATCAGCTTTGATTTATATAAAGGTGAAACATTGGCAATTGTTGGTGAATCTGGTTCAGGTAAATCGGTTACAACAAAGTCTATTATGCGTTTGCTTCCTGAACACAATTCAGAAATTAAAAGCGGAGAAATCTTATTTAATAATAAGGATCTTACGAAACTTAATGATAAACAAATGCAAAAAATCCGCGGACATGACATTTCAATGATTTTCCAAGATCCAATGACTTCGTTGAACCCAACGATGAAAATTGGAAATCAAATTATGGAACCCTTGATTAAACATCAAAAAATGAGCAAATCAGCAGCTAAAGAGAGAGCTGTTGAGTTACTTAAGCTTGTAGGAATTCCGAAGGCAGAATTACGTGTTGACCAGTATCCGCATCAATTCTCCGGAGGAATGAGACAAAGGGTTGTTATCGCCATTGCTTTAGCTTGCAATCCCCAAGTTTTAATCGCAGATGAACCGACAACAGCTTTGGATGTAACCATCCAGGCTCAGATCCTTGAACTAATGAAGGATTTACAAAAGAAAATTGATACATCGATCATTTTTATTACCCATGACCTTGGTGTTGTGGCAAATGTTGCTGATCGAGTTGCGGTTATGTATGGCGGGAAAATTGTTGAAATTGGTACAGCTGACGAAATTTTCTATAACCCAAAGCATCCATATACATGGGGGTTAATCAGTTCTATGCCAGATTTGGAAACAAACGATGAGGAATTATATTCCATACCTGGTACTCCGCCAGACCTTTTGGATCCGCCAAAAGGTGATGCATTTGCTCCCCGGAATCCATATGTAATGAAGATCGACCTGGAGCAGGAGCCTCCATTTTTTAAAGTATCCGATACGCATTATGCTGCAACATGGCTGCTGCATCCGGATGCACCGAAGGTTGAACCGCCTGAAGCGGTAAAAAGAAGACAAAGTCAATTCCCTGGCGGCAAGGAGGGAAAGTAAATGGCAGAGAGAAAAAAACTGCTCGAAATTAAAAATTTAAAACAATATTTTAATGAAGGCAAAGCAAACGAAGTAAGAGCGGTTGATAATGTTTCATTTGATATTTACCAAGGTGAAGTAATGGGCCTTGTTGGTGAATCCGGCTGTGGTAAATCAACCACTGGACGAACTATTATTCGATTGTATGATGCGACTGGTGGAGAAGTATTATATGATGGCGTAAATGTGCATGGCAAGAAATCCAAAAAGGAATTAAAAGATTTTAATCGAAAAATGCAAATGATTTTCCAGGACCCATATGCATCCCTGAATCCAAGACTTAAAATTGCAGATGTCATTGCAGAGGGTATTGATATTCACGGATTAGCAGGTTCCAAACAAGAACGGATGGAAAGGGTGTACAGCCTGTTAGAAACAGTTGGATTGAATAGGGAGCATGCAAACCGCTACCCGCATGAATTTTCGGGAGGTCAGCGCCAGCGAATTGGAATTGCACGTGCGCTTGCAGTTGAACCTGAATTTATCATTGCGGATGAACCGATTTCTGCCCTTGATGTATCCATCCAGGCACAGGTTGTCAATTTAATGAAGCAGCTTCAAAAGGATAAAGGTCTAACCTATCTTTTTATTGCCCATGACCTTTCGATGGTTAAATATATAAGTGATCGAATTGGAGTTATGTATTTTGGAAAAATGGTAGAGCTTGCTCCTGCGGACGAATTATATAAAAATCCGCTGCATCCTTATACACAATCCCTCTTATCTGCAATTCCATTACCCGATCCAATTTCAGAACGAAGCAGAATTAGGAAAACCTACGATCCAAGTATGCATCAATATGGTGAAGATGAGACAGTCTCATTTCGAGAAGTTTCTCAAGGTCATTTTGTTCTCTGCTCTGAAAAAGAATTTGAACTGTATAAAGCACAGGTTAAATAATAAAAAACGATCTCGCAGATGTGAGATCGTTTTTTATATATATTCTTTTAATTAATCGTACTTTTTTGCAATCGAGCTTAATGCTATTTTTGCTTTCCGCCAACACTTTTCCAGCCTGCGATGACTTTGTCTGCTTGGTCGACAAATTCTGACTTTTTCCGACCACCGAAAATATTTTCTCCTAGGCCATTTAGAATTGAGCCCATTACTGCAGTAAGTCCTACAGACAGAACTGTTACAATGGCTAAATCGATTATGTAACCAGCCATAAGAAAACCTCCTGTTTCTCAATAGACAAATCGTTAAACTATATGAGTATTTTCCACCTAACTTTATTTTAAAAGAACTTTAAACTGAAAGGAAGAGTTAAATTAAAAATATGCGAAAAATATCAATAAATGATGAATGCGTTTTCACTCCATTGATTTTAATTGAGAAAATGTTAAGGTAAAATTAAGACAGAATGTTTATTATTCTAATCAGGGATCACATTCCAGCAAAATTGTTTCGATTAAAATGATCCCTTTACCGACAAAAAAACAGGTACTTTCTCGTATTATTTTATAAAATATTTTTCTTTCAAGGTATTTATGTAAAATTAATTTGAATATTTTTGGGCGAAATTTCGACTAATTTCGCAAATGTGTATTTTTTTCTTTACAAATAAGTTTGTTTGAATAATATTTTTTAAAAAGGATACCTTTTTTCAAAGCTGTGGTGTATAATTATAATATAAATTACTTATTTAAATTTATTTTAATCTAGCGAAAACTTTTAACTTAATTGATGTTCTTATATAATTGGATCCCTTAAAATAAAGGAGTGTGGAGAACGATGGTAACATTATACACTTCACCAAGTTGTACATCATGTAGAAAAGCAAAATCCTGGCTTGAAGAACATGAGATTTCATATAAAGAAAGAAATATCTTTTCTGAACCATTATCAATTGCTGAGATTAAAGAAATCTTAAGAATGACAGAAGATGGAACAGATGAAATTATCTCAACTCGTTCAAAGACATTTCAAAAATTGGACGTAAACTTGGAAAACATGCCGCTCCAGGATTTATATGAATTGATTAAAGCAAACCCTGGTTTACTCCGCCGCCCAATTATAATTGATGAAAAAAGATTGCAGGTGGGGTACAATGAGGATGAGATCCGCCGCTTTTTACCAAGAAAAGTTCGTACATTCCAGCTTCGCGAAGCACAGCGAATGGTTAATTAAACTTTAAAGGCCTTCTTTTGGAGGCCTTTTTTATATAGGACTATTTTTTAGTGCTTTCAATTTGTGATATATATTTATTTTTGTTATTATAAAAGGAATCCGTTAGTGTTGAGAACTAAATAAATTTTCTTGATATTTTATTTCCCTTATTTCAGGTTTTGTCATAAAATATAAGTACAAGAATACAATCACTTTGCAATTTAATACTTGTTTAAACCTTTAATAAAAGGTAAATGATATCCAGTAACGTCTGCATGGGGGTATTTAGTCCCTTCAATCTGGAAACGGAAGGGAGAATGATGGATGGATATAGAACGTATTAATGAAAACACAGTTAAGTTTTATATTTCATACGTTGATATAGAGGAAAGGGGCTTCGATCGCGAGGAAATTTGGTATAATCGTGAAAGAAGTGAAGAGCTTTTTTGGGAAATGATGGAGGAAGTTCATCAAGAGGAAGAGTTTGCAGTCGAGGGTCCACTTTGGATTCAAGTGCAGGCTTTAGAAAAAGGTTTAGAAATTTTGGTAACGAGAGCCCAAATTTCTAAAGATGGACAAAAGTTTGAACTGCCTATTCCGACGGACAAGGATTTACCGGTAGACGAAAGAATTGAAGAACTTTTGGACCAGCACCTTAATCCTCGCAATACCCTTGACGAGGATCTGATTGATGAGGAAGAAGTTTTGGAGTTTTTACTTGCCTTTCAGGATTTTGAGGACGTTATCATGTTGTCAAAACGTTCTGACCTTGATGACTTGCAAACGAAGCTTTTTAGCTTTGAGGGGAAATATTACTTATATGTTGAATTTCCAGAGGATTTCATCGACGAAGACGAAATTGACGATATTTTAAGTATCCTTCTTGAATATGGTAATGAAACATCCCTAACTATTCATCGGATTCAGGAATATGGAAAAGAACTGATTTCTGAGAATGTTTTTTCAGAGTTAAGAAAGCACTTTAACTAATCTTTAAACCGATTTCGTTATTGAAATCGGTTTTTTTTACCATTATCTTATAGATATAGAGTGACAGGCAGGTGAGTAATTCTGAAAAACACAGTCAGGGTTGTTTTATTTTTAGTATTAGTAAGTTTCCTCATATTTGCATTTAAAGATGATTTGCAGGGTGGAGTCTTCAGTTTTTTAAGTTTATTGATCACCTTGTCGGTTATTTTTATCAGTTTCGTTATTTTCCTTGAAAATCGCCATCCAACACAGACATTAACATGGCTTGTTGTTTTGGGAAGTTTTCCATTAGTCGGCTTTATTTTTTATCTTTTATTTGGACGCAGTTATCGAAAGGAACGAATGTTTAGAAAGAAGTATTTTCTAGATAAGCAGGCATTTTTAACGGTTGAGGGGGAGGATGACCCAAGAAGTGCGGAAAAAGCAGTACAGTTTGCCGCTCATCAGCGGAGATTATTTCAATTAGCACAAAAGCTTGGAAATAGTCCAATCTCCTTTGATACCGCGACAACAACTTTAACAAATGGTGAAGAAACCTTTACACATATTATCGAAGAATTAAAAAAGGCAAAACATCATATTCATCTCGAATATTACATAATTCGCCATGATCATATTGGCGGGAAAATAAAAGATCTTTTGATTGAAAAAGCCAAACAGGGGGTTAAGATTCGTTTCTTATTTGATGCGGTAGGATCGTGGAAGCTTTCGAAAAAATATATTGCCGACCTGCGTAATGCTGGGATTGAGACTGTTCCATTTGGTCCAGTAAGATTGCCATTTTTAAATAGTAAGTTTAATTTCCGTAACCATCGAAAGATCATTGTTATCGATGGAAATGTGGGCTTTGTTGGCGGATTAAACATTGGGGATGAGTATTTAGGAAGAGATCAGCATTACGGATTTTGGCGCGATACTCATTTGATGTTAAAGGGAGAAGCTGTTCGAACACTCCAGCTGATTTTTTTACAGGATTGGTATTATATGACCAATTATAGTTTTTTAACTGCTGAATATTTATCACCACAGCCTAGTGATAAAAGCCATGGCGGTGTACAACTAATAGCTGGGGGACCAGATAACGAGTGGAGTGTCATCAAAAATATTTTCTTTTCGATGATTACCTCAGCAAAAAAATCTGTTTGGATTGCTTCCCCGTATTTTATTCCTGATGAGGATATATTTTCAGCGATTAAGATTGCTGCGCTAAGTGGTATCGACGTCCGCATTTTAGTGCCCAATCGTCCTGACAAACGAATCGTTTTTCATGCTTCACGTTCTTATTTTCCTGAACTTCTTGAGGCAGGTGTAAAGGTTTATGAGTATCAAAGAGGTTTTATGCATAGCAAAATTGT
This sequence comes from Bacillota bacterium, assembly GCA_030705665.1. The sequence goes on along the minus strand of JAUZQA010000064.1, from coordinate 55 downwards.
GATTGTTGATAATGAACTGGCATCGATTGGTACTTCCAACATGGATATGCGCAGT
>JAUZQA010000639.1 GCA_030705665.1 Bacillota bacterium | reverse complement strand
TGTTTTTTCACAGCAATCTTTTTAGAACTTGTTTTACTGTGCATTATCATAGTTAACAAATTCATCATCAATTACGGTGCCATCACGCACTACTTTATATTCTGCGGTTTTCCCATCTGCAATATTTAATTCAATCACTCTTTTACTATCCTCTGTGATATAGACTGTATCGGCAGGTACTGAAAGGGTATGGTTCATATCATCAATGTATATTTGGACCTCTTGTGTTTTCCCCGGGGCTGCTGGCTGGTATGGGATTGAAATTTCTTTGGTCACGGTTTTTGGTGGTTTCTCCTGTACACCCTTTGAAATAATAACCGAAACCTTATCTCCCTTTTGCATTTCTGTTCCAGAAGCCGGCGATTGAGAGATAACCATACCTGTAGGGACCGTATCACTGTATTGCTGCTGGCTACCGTCAAATGTTAAGCCTTCTGATTGAGCATAATCCTGGGCTGCTTTAGAGCTATACTGCGTCAGGTCTTTTAGCGTAATTTTTTTTGGTCCTTTACTAACTTTAAAGGTTAAAACTGCACTATCAGGTGAAACCTTTTTCCCAGCAGGAGGATCTTGTCCAATGATGGTTCCGACTGGATCGTTATCACTATAGACATCCGTTTTGGTAATATTTTTAAAGTCTTGAGCTTTTAAGATACTTGCCACATCATCGTATTGGCGGCCGGTATAATCACTTAGTTCATATTTCTTTTTACCGGATGATGTATAAACATTGATTTTCGTCCCCTCTTTAGCTGTAGTGCCTGCCTCGGGATCCGTTTTAATAACCTTGCCTTTTTCAATCTTATCATCCGTCATCGTATTTGTTTTCCCAATTACGAAACCTTTGGCACTAAGGGAAGAAACTGCATCATCGTAGTTTAAACCACTAACATCAGGAACAGTAACATCCTTTGGAAAAAAGTTCGGTAATGCAAAAATAGCTAAAATCACAATAATGGCAATAGCGGCCAGACTGGAAATTAAAATAATCGGCCATTTTTTTCGCTTTTTCTTATTATTCCCTTTTTTTACATCATCTGACGATTTTATTAGATATTTATCTGTATTATGAACGAGGGTTTCGTCCAAACTTTGTATAGGGCGGTCACTGGTTATGACCGGAATGGCTTTTGTTGCTTCATCATCGATAGGAATATAAAACTTTGGTTCATTTATACGCTCAGGGTCAAGTGCTGTTCTAAGATCTTCATCCATCTCCTCGACGCTTTTGTAGCGATGGAAAGGGTCCTTGGCCGTGGCTTTTAAAACGATATTCTCCACACTTTGCGGAATATCCGGGTTCCATCTTCTTACAGATGGTGTCTCGGATTGTAAATGCTTAAGGGCAATTGAGACTGCAGATTCACCCGAAAAGGGCAGTCTGCCGGTTAAAAGTTCAAAAAAGACAATACCAAGGGAATAGATATCCGATTTTTTATTTGCCATTCCCCCACGGGCTTGTTCTGGCGATAAATAATGGACAGAACCAAGTACAGAATTGGTCTGCGTTATACTTGTAGCACTCAAGGCCATCGCAATTCCAAAATCGGTTATTTTTACTTTTCCATCCCGATCAACCAATATGTTATGTGGCTTAATATCCCGATGGACAATGTTATTTTGATGGGCATGTGCAATTGCTGAGGTTAGCTGGCGCATAATACCAATGGCCTCTTCCACCCTTAATGGAGAGTATTGCTGTATGTATTGTTTTAATGTTTGCCCGTCAACATGCTCCATGACGATATAATAAAGATCATCTTCTTCACCAACATCAAAGATGTTCACAATATTGGGATGCGTTAAACTTGTTGCAGACTGCGCCTCCCTGTGAAACCTGCGAATAAATTCTTCATCATTTGTTAGATCAAGCCGGAGCATTTTTACGGCTACATTTCGATCAAGGATCATATCATGCGCGAGATAAACATTGGCCATTCCCCCGCCGCCGATCATATCCAAAATTTTATAACGGCCGCTTATTCTTTTCCCAATCATCATCTATTTAACACCCTCACTAGGTTCAGAAAACTCAACAATCGCTAGGGAAATATTATCTTCACCGCCATAATCGTTTGCAAGAGAAATTAGCTTTGCTGCTTTTTGCTCCAGTTCTTCATCGTTTGCGAGTATTTCTTTCATTTCTTCTTCACTTACTTTATTGGACAATCCATCAGAGCATAATAATAGATAGTCACCATCTTCAAAAATAATTGTTTTAATATCCATTTCTACTTTTTCCTCTGTGCCTAAGGCGCGCAGCAAGACATTTTTCCGCGGATGGTGCTCAGCATCTTCCTTAGAAATTTGCCCAAATCGAACAAGTTCGTTAACGAGAGAATGGTCTTCCGTAACCTGTTTGAACCCTGATTCATTTAGCAAATAGCATCGGCTGTCACCGATATTGGCAACGGTAGCAAAATGCTCTGTGCTAATGGCGGCAACAATTGTTGTCCCCATTCCATCGCATTCAGAGTTATTGCGGGCATGGTTATATAAAATTCCATTTACATTTGAAATATGTTCTTTTAACCACTTTTCTGCTTTGTCAGCCGTATTAATTCCTTTTGCCATTCCCCACTGTTTTTTTAATTCTGTTAACGTCATTCCGCTCGCTACCTCACCAGCAAGGTGACCGCCCATACCATCGGCAACAATGGCTA
>JAUZQA010000638.1 GCA_030705665.1 Bacillota bacterium | reverse complement strand
TTAATGTAAAAATCGTTATGTCTTTTAAAATTAAAATTGGAAAGTAAGGGGGAGAACTTAATGTGGATAATTACTGTTTTTTCAAAGGAAAATAGTACTAAGATGTATGAGTTTGAAACAGAAAAGGAAGCAAGGGAAGCTTTCAAAGGCATTCAAGGCTGTAAAATTCTTACAGAGATTGTTCATATAAATAATCAATATCCTGCTTTAGTAAAAGTTTAATTTTTTAAGAACTTTACATCGTGGTTTTTATCTGAATAAAAGTAATCCCAAGTATTCATCAAAGTTGTAAGATATGTTACCATAATATGAAAAAAGAAAGAGCAAACAATCGAAGTTTGCTCTTTTTTCTTCTTGCTAGCCATTTAAATTAATAAATATAAATAACCTGGGCGTGTTTTCTTTTTGGCCCAGGTTTCCCCTTTTTATTTTTTATGTATTTGGGTATTCCTTTATAAAGTCGACAAATGCTTTAACAGGCGAAAGGGAAAGTGACCTTTCACGGTAAAGCATCCAGGATTTTCTTGTTATCAGTTTGTTATTCTTTTTTGTGATTTTTATTTTTTGAACAGCCTCATCCTTTAATAAGCACATAGAAGGCAGAATTGCGTAACCCAAACCCATTAGAACCATTTGTTTACATGTATCAATGCGGTCTACTTCCATGTTAATGGTAGGAGGGTTCTCAAAGTTTTCCTGCCACCAACTATCGATTGTTGTCCTTAAGGATTGGTCAGTTTCGTAATTAATCCTTGGAAGTTTAGGTAAGTCCTTAATATGTTTGATTGGATCTTTGGAGACGATGAAAATAGGTTCCTCACGAAACAAATATTTTTCTTCGGGCCAGACATAATTTCCTCTTAAAAAACCGAGATGAACTTCTTCTTTATGAAGCATATGGTTAATTTCAGTGCTCCAGCCAGTTTTTAAATGAATTTCTATATTCGGATACAGTGATGCAAATTCTTTTAAAATGAAAGGAAGTTGAAACCTTGCAATGGTGCTTGAAACTCCCATTCTTAGTACTCCTTTGATTTCCTGACCCATGTTTTGGACGTATTCTTTTGTATTTCGAAGCTGTAAGATCATATTTTGGGCATATTGGGCGATATATTCACCTTCAGAGGTAAATTCTACTCCTCTTTTTCCTCGAGCAACAATTGTAGTACCAAATTCTCTTTCCAATTGCTGTAACCGATAGGTCAAAGCCGGTTGGGAAAGGTAAAGTTTTTCAGCCGCTTTAGTAATATTGCGCTCTTCATAGATCGTATGAAGAATGGTCCAATCTTTCTCATTCATCGTTTCTGGAATCCCCCCAACCATAAACAACATTTATCTAATAATACGAAATCAACAAACTATTTTTATGATTCATATTATACTATTTTTATAAAAAATGAAATAAAAAAATAACCATTAATTTAGTTCTCGTGCAAGAAATAGAGTAGAGTACCTTTAATACAACTACCTTCCATTAGGGTAGGTTTATTTTTTTATTCTACTATAAAGAAATTTTATGGTGGTATATAAATAAACAATATTTTTTCTATTCAGTAAATTATGATAACTTTTGTATATCACCTTTAATAAGCTTATTAAGTTGAGAAAAAGTAACAAACAGAAGACGGGGATAGAAGATGAATAATGGGGGGAATTGTCATGAGTAAAACAACGAGTCTTAACATTGCAAATCGTATGGATCGTTTACCTATTTCTTCGATTCACAAGAAGATTATTTTTGCTTTAGCAGTTGCTTATTTTTTTGAATTCGCAGATTTGAATACGTTTTCATACGCAGCACCTGCATTAGTGAAACAGTGGCATTTGCCAATGAATCTCATTGCAACAATTAACTCCAGTGCCTTCTTTGGCATGTTTTTGGGGGCTTCCTTAGGCGGCTGGCTTGGCGATAAAGCCGGAAGAAAGAAATCTATTATTATATCACTAGTACTATTATCTGTATTTTCAGCGTTGAATGCGCTTTCTTGGGATGTATGGTCGCTTTCAATTTCCAGATTTGTAACTGGGATGGCTACTTCAGCTTTATTGGTGAATGCAAATACTTACATCATTGAATTTTTCCCAAAAGCTGTTCGTGGTAAGTATCAAGGATTAGCAGTAGCGATTGGTATTACGGGTATCCCAATTACGGGATATGTTTCTAGTTGGGTAATTCCAATGGCAGATTATGGCTGGAGACTTGTATTTGTATGGGGAGCATTGGGAATCTTCGCTTTATTCGGTATCGTAAAATTGTTTGAAATACCACGTTGGTATGAAATGAAGGGACAAATAAATAAAGCGATAGCAACCATTGAACAAATTGAAAAAATTGTGGCAAGTGAAAAAGGTCCTTTAGCTAAACCAGATCCTGAAGGTACAGTTGTTCCAGTAACTACAGGTAAAATGTCTGATGTCTTCAAGGGAATTTACCTTAAACGTACAACCATTCTAATAGTAGTTTGGATTCTTCAAACTATCGCATTCTATGGATTTGGATCATGGGTTCCAACTCTATTGGTAAAACAAGGAATTGATATCTCACATTCATTGCTCTACAGCACACTAATTACTTTAGGTGCTCCATTAGGTTCGTTAACAGGTGCAATGATTTCGGACCGCTTTGAGAGAAAAACAAATATTATTGTTTCTTGTTTCTTCATTGCTA
>JAUZQA010000637.1 GCA_030705665.1 Bacillota bacterium | reverse complement strand
CCAACTACGGTTTTCATATGTAGTTTGACTGTGATTGTTGGCTTGTTTTTCAATTGGCTTTAAATATTTCAGGCGGTTTGTTAATGGTGACCGCTTTTTTTTCATAATTAACTCCCCTTTATAAGAACTAATTTCTTAGAGTTTCCAACATCTCGCACCAATGAATTCAAGAGTTCTTGATTCATTTCTAGCTTAACTCTATCAGGTAATAAAATTAACAAACTGTTAAGTACTTCACACAACTGTTTTATTTCACAAAATAGACACAAATAACCATGAGAGAAAGAATACAAATTTGAACTTCAAAATAGTGATGAAAATTCTGTGAACTGTTAAGATTTTATGAACATGATTTCAGATGTGAAGTACGTCACATCTCGAAGTACTGGAATTTCTTTACGATATGGTCACAGACATGGGAAGACGAATGCATTCTCCAGACAAACAAAAAGGAGGCAATAACATGAATGAAGAAAATTTAATGAAGAAATATGGCTTAAAGGGAAACCCCAAAATTGGGTTAGCCCTTGCAACACTGGGATTTTTCGTAGGATTCTCAGCAGTATCATTGTTTGGATCTGTGGCAACACAATTTAGTAAAATGCTTGGATTGTCGGGAGTATTATTAGGATTTTTAGTTGGTGCTCCGCAGCTCTTTGGTTCATTATTACGGATTCCATTTGGTGCTTGGGTAGATAAGGTAGGTGGCAGAAAGCCGCTGATCATCCTTCTGTCCATTTCAATTGTAGGAATGCTAGGTTTAACAACGATTATTTATACAGGAAATTTAACGCTTAAAATGTTTCCGCTGGTCGTATTTTTTGGCTTATTGGGAGGCTGTGGGGTTGCCACATTTTCAGTAGGCAGCACGCAAACTTCATATTGGTTCCCAAGTAATAAACAAGGTGTGGCATTAGGGGCATATGGAGGATTAGGTAATACTGCTCCGGGGTTATTTGGGATCATCCTTCCACTTGTTTTAGGTGCATTTGGCTTAGCTGGAACATATACAATGTGGCTTATTTTTCTAGTCTTTGGAACAATTATTTACGCTATTTTTTCAAATGATTCCTATTACTTCCAATTGAAAAATAAAGGCTTTTCCGATTTGGATGCACGTAGAATCTCAGGTCAATTAGGACAAGAGCTATTCCCAACAGGCAAGGTTAGCGAAGCATTAAAAATTGCAGCCAAGGTACCTGGCACTTGGACCTTAATTGCTTTATACTTCACTTCGTTTGGCGGTTTCTTGGCTTTAACTTCTTGGTTCCCTACCTACTGGGTCCAACTGCATGGCACAAGTGTTAGAACAGCAGGCCTTCTAATGGCATTAGGGTTTTCACTTTTAGCTTCACTTCTTCGCGTATACGGTGGACGCCTAGCTGATAAGTTTGGCGGTGAGAAGGTTGCAGTAATGAGTTTTGCATTGATTTTAGTCGGAGCCCTACTTTTAATGGTAACCACTTCCTTCGGATTAGCCTTAATTGGTGAAATCATTATGGGTGCTGGTATGGGGTTTGCGAATGGTGCCGTTTTTAAACTCGTACCAACCTATGTAAGTAAGGCTCCAGGCGGAGCTATGGGCTTAGTCGGGGGGTTAGGCGCATTTGGCGGTTTCGTAGTTCCTCCGTTAATGGGAATGTTTGTAGATGCTTTTGGAAAAAACGGGTTCTCCAGAGGCTTTATCCTATACGTAATTCTTGCCGTAGTCTCTATCGTTATTTCCTTTATTTTAATGAGGAAAAACAACCAGAGTGTCGTTACCGAACAAAAAATATTGGCATAATCGGAATATTGGGGTCACTTAGAAAATCTCTAAGTGACCTTTTTGATTTTAAGAGATTTTATTTTGGAAAATCCTTGGACTCTAAATAACGCTCCTTTATGATTCTGCAATGATGCATCGCATGGCCGGCAATAATAAATGCTACCGCTCGAGCGGACATTCCAGTATTGTTCGCTAACCCCTCCCTTAACCAAGCATCAGCATTGATGCTTTTCATCAGGAGTAATGTTGACTTGCGGACAACAGAAAAATGTTCAAGAAGCTGTTCAAATGACTGATCATTAAACGAGGAATTCGCTACATACAGACTCTCATCAAAACCTGGGAGCGAAACCGTTTCCCCCCTTGCAATACACAGTAAACGGTAGGCCATGATTCTCTCCGTATCTATCATATGACCAACAACTTCTTTTATTGTCCATTTACCGGATGCATAGCGGAATTCCCCCTGTTCATCGGTAACATTCCTTAAAAGATGCTTTGTATCCTCTAATTGCTTTGTTAAAATCGCCATAATATCCCCTTCTGGAATAGCTTTCACGTAAGGTAAATAATATGGTGCATATTCTTCCTTCTCTGGCCGATTAATCATTTCTTCCAACTCCTCTTCAATCATTATTACTTTGTGATTTTGACACTCAATTATGTATGCTTCACCCCATATAATTAAATCACATTAATTATTATATCAACTATTTTGATTGGATTTGTGCTATTTATCACATTTTTTCAAAGTACCTGACCAAAAAGATCAGGTACTTTATTAGAATTTAATCCGTTTTTTCATAAAAATTTGCCGATTAAATGAATTTTCTTGCCAACCTATTTTCCAGCAATATAATCAGCGGTCTGGAAGGCTAAGGCCATCATTGTAAAAGTTGGATT
>JAUZQA010000636.1 GCA_030705665.1 Bacillota bacterium | reverse complement strand
AGAACCGTTCCTCTGCAATGATTTCAGAGGCTAAAGAGGCCACATCATTCAAGGTGATTTTTTCTAGTGTTGGGACGACGTCAAATAAATTCATATCATTAAAAGCGTAACGGGTAAATTGATTGGCAATATATTCAGGAGAATTAATCGCTCTCAAGAATGCACCAATTTTCTTCTTTATTGCCCTCTTTAATTGTTCTTCACTAAAGGTCTTCCCATTTTTCGCCTCGAAAAGCATGTTTTTAAGCACTTCTGAGAGTTGGTCTGGCTCTGGAGTATCTCCGCCGATCATGGCAAAACCAAAACCCTGTTCCAAGGTGTAATCATATGAGAAAGTCTCATCAATAAGACCTTGATTATAAAGCTGATCATAATTTTCCGAGCTTTTTCCAAACAATAAATCAAGCAAGACATTCATTGTAAGTTCATTTTTCAACATTTCCGCACCTGATAAATCAGCATGTAGAGCTTTAATCCCAACGAGGCACTTGGATGTTTGGACATTCATTTCAAGAACCTGTTTCTTTTGGGCTACTTCCCCTGGTTCGGCTTCAAACTTCCTTTGAATTTCAGGCTGATCTTTATAATCTTTTTTGGCTTGATTTTCTCTTACTTGGTCCATAATCGCTTTCGGGTCAATAGGTCCAACAATAAATAAGAGCATATTACTTGGATGATAGAAGGTATGATAACATTCGTACAGCAGCTCTTTTGTAATATGAGAAATCGATTCTATCGTTCCAGCAATGTCGATTTTTACAGGATGGTTTTTATATAAGTTACTTATGAGTCCAAAATACAAGCGCCAATCAGGGTTGTCATCATACATCGTTATTTCCTGACCAATAATCCCTTTTTCCTTTTCTACCGTTTTGTCAGAAAAATAAGGGTCTTGGACAAAATCAACCAAGGTTTCAAGGTTCTTTTCCACATCCGATGTACTTGAAAAGAGATAGGCAGTCCGTGTAAAGGAAGTGAATGCATTAGCGGATGCACCCTGGCGGCTAAATTGTTGAAAAACATCCCCATCCTCTTTTTCAAACAGCTTATGCTCTAAAAAGTGGGCAATTCCATCTGGAACTTGCTTAAACTCTTGTTTACCGAGCGGAACAAAATGATTATCTACTGAGCCATATTTCGTTGTAAACGTGGCAAATGTTTTATTAAAACCTGCTTTAGGCAGGATATAAACATTTAGACCACTAGGCATTTTTTCATAGAACAGCTCTTCTTGAAGCTGGTCAAATGTAATTTTCTCCATTATTTACCTGCCTCCATTCCCGTTAAAAAATAAATCGTATCAAGTTCAATTTTCCCCGCGACTTCAAGAACTTCTTCTTTCGTCGCCTTTTGGACCTGTTCCAAATAATGTTCAAGTGGGATATCAACATTTGCCACCACGTTATGATAAAGGACCTCAACCAAACCACGTGCTGTATCAATCGTTTCGAGCATTTGATTGTTGATAACGGCTTTTGTTTGCTCTAGTTCTTGATCAGTGAAGTCTCCCTTCTTCATGGCATCCATCTGCTCATGAATGATGCCCACAGCTTGGTCGTAATTTTTCAAATCGATTCCTGACATGACCATCATTAACCCTTTATGACTCTCAATTCGGCTGGCAGCATAGTAGGCAAGACTTGCTTTTTCGCGAACATTGATGAAAAGCTTTGAATGGGAGAATCCGCCAAAGATTCCGTTAAACACTTGAAGCGCATAATAATCTGAATCACCGTAGATGATATTTGTCCGATAACCTATATTTAACTTTCCTTGTTTAATATCCTGCTGCTCTTTTACTTCGTTCACTTTTTCAACCTTTTTGCCAACCTCTTGCTTGACCCTTTGGGGATTGCGATTTTCAAATTTCAGAAGCTGAGTTGCCAGCTTTTGAACCTCTTGTTCGTTCACATCACCAATGACATATAAATCCATTTCATCCTCTTTAAATGCTTTTTGATAGTACGCAAATAAACTCTCAGCTGAAATGGCATCAACGTCATTCTTTTCCCCATTTACATCAAGTTCATAGGGTTCATCCTTACACATTTCTTGGATGAGCCGGAAATTAGAATAGCGCATCTTATCGTCATAAACAGACTGAATCCGTTGCTTTAACGTGCGCTTTTCCTTTTCTACTGTTTCTGGGTCAAATGAGTTTCCGTTTGTATTTGGATTCGTTAAAACCTCTGCTAAAAATTCAAACGCTTTCTGCAGCAAAGGGCTCGGATCATTTAAAAACTTTTCATTGGCAATTTCAATCGAAAAACTCATCACATGGTTCTCGCCTTTTTTTCCTAAATCCACAAAAAAAGTGGCACCATATAGGTCATCTAAATAGGATCGCAACATCGTTGTTGATGAATATTTTTTGGTGCTGCTTTGCAGAACTTGTGGCAAAAGTGCCCGCAGTGTCACATTTTCCTTATTCAAAGGTGCTTTCATTTTCCAAACGAATGTATTTGTTTTGTATTTTTCCGTTTTAATGACATGTAGTTTAAAGCCTTGCATCTCCGTGATTTTTTCCGTCAGCAAATCCATGTGCCATCCTCCTTCAAAATAAAAGCCTATCTATAAATTATGTATCAATTTCACTTTTCTTTCTATCTTTTCCAATCTTATAAATCCCTATTCTAAACCAAAGTGTATAGCAAAAACCCCAGCACTTGCTGCCAGGGTT
>JAUZQA010000635.1 GCA_030705665.1 Bacillota bacterium | reverse complement strand
TAGATGGAAGTTTAGCTGGAATCATCTCGGTTGCTGATAAACTTCGCGAAGACGCCTATAAGGCTTTAGACGAATTAAGAAAAAATGGTATTAAAAGAATGGTTATGTTAACAGGGGATAACAAGCATACAGCACAATTAGTGGCTCAAGATTTGGGCTTAGATGATTATCATGCTGAATTATTGCCGGAACAAAAATTGGATTACGTTCGGAAACTGAAGGAAGAGGGCCGTGTAGTTGCAATGGTGGGGGATGGAATTAATGATGCACCTGCAATTGCGGCAGCAGACATTGGATTGGCGATGGGAAAAGGTGGAACCGAAATTTCGATGGAAACGGCTGATATTGTCTTAATGTCGGATAAATTGTTACAATTTTCTCATGCTTATGCTTTATCTAAAGCAACGATAAGGAATATGAAACAAAATACCTACTTTGCTATTGCTACTGCCATGATTTTATTACTGGGCGTCCTATTTGGCTCCGTTCATTTGGCTTCAGGAATGTTTATTCATGAGGCAAGTGTGTTATTCGTTATTTTAAATGCGATGAGATTAATTCAATTTAAAGCCAAAAATGGAACAAAGATAATAGAATCAATTAGGCCTGCAAAGCATAATAGGAAGCTTATCAAAAATATATCTTAAGGCTTACGCAAGAAAGTATAATAATGTAGAAAAACAGTGTATGAAGGAGGGAAAATAATGGAGACAAAGGATACATCCTGCTCTGTCCATCATTGTCATCATGGAAATCATAATTCGTGTATTTCCCTGGTTCCCATTTTTAATCATTTGGAAGGGGATCAAATGAATGAAATTATGGGAGCAATTCAATCAATTACGTATAAAAAAGGGGAAATTGTTTATAATGCCGGTGATCAATCGGACTCTTTATATATCGTAAACAAAGGTAAAATCAGAATCTATCGGCTGTCAGAGGGAGGAAAGGACCAGCTTGTCCGTATTTTGAGCCCTGGGGAATTTACGGGAGAACTTGCATTGTTTAGCCAGAAAATTCACGAATCGTATGCGGAAGCAATGGTAGAATCTCAAGTTTGTACGATTAAACGCTCTGACCTGCAACAATTTCTCTTAAAATATCCATCCATTTCGATAAAGATTCTGGAGGAATTTTCGAACAGATTAGAGCAGTCGGAAAAACAAATTACTCGTTTTGCAACAGAGAAGGTGGAAACACGACTAGCCCTTTTCATAGCTGAGTGTTTGGATCAGGAGAGTGGAATGAAGGAGATTACATTACCAATGAGTAGAAAAGACTTGGCCTCTTTTTTAGGGACCACTCCTGAAACGGTCAGCCGTAAGTTATCATATCTGGAGACAGCTGGTTATATTAAACAAAAAACAGGTAAAAAGATTGAAATACTTGATTTGGACGGACTGCTCCTTATTTAAGAATTTTATGAGGACCATAAAATATAGCAAGGAAGATGATAGGTATGGGAACCACTTTAATTGTCTATGCCAGTATGACAGGAAATACAGAAGAAATCGCTGACCTGATAGGAGAAGGGATTCACCAGGCCGGTGCAACCTTTGAGCAAAAAGATATTCTTGAGGTAGATGCAGCAGAACTCCAAAATTATGATGGAATTCTTTTAGGAACGTATACATGGGGGGATGGAGATCTTCCTGATGAGTATCTCGATTTTTATGAAGAAATGAATACATTAAATTTAACGGGAAAAAGAGCCGCAGTTTTCGGCTCATGTGATTCTTCCTATGAGCACAGAGGGGGAGCAGTAGATATTTTAATGGAAAAATTAAGAGAAATTGGGGCAGATATCGTTCTCGATGAATTAAAAATCGACCTCTCTCCGTCAAAGGCAGAGCAGGAACAGTGTATTCAATACGGTCGGTTCTTTGTTGAAAAATTGTCTTCCGTTTTAGAAGCCCGTTAGTCTTTAGTTCCCCGACTTTGTTCTTTTTGTTTAAAAACAAAACGAAATATTCCTAATTACCCAGTTTTTAAATGGAACGTTAAGGATAATATGCGTATTAATTGATTTTTTCGAGAAAAATAAGTCCATAAAGGAGGGATGTAGTATGGGATTTAATAATAAAGATATGGGAAATAAAAAGAGCATAGATGATATTCTTGAAAATTCTATAGAGATGGAAGAAGATTTAATGCGAACCTATTTAATCACTGCCGAAAGAATCCATGACGATGATGAACTTAAGGAACGTCTTGAAAACTTTGCGGAAGGAAACGCCAAAAGGACAAAACAGCTAATAGATGAGTTGAATGAAAAGAAAAAGTAGAAAACTGTTTGGGCATGAAAATAGCAGGGTTATTTTTACAGTTTAGAAAAAGCCTTTTAGAAAGGCTTTTTCTAAATCCTTTATCTCCACGTGGTATCAACCCGATTTGTAAAGGTTTCTATATAGGCAAAATCAAGTTTAAGAATATCTTCTACGATCATAAAATCACTCCTGAAACACTCTTCATTATGTCAGAAACGCTAAAAATGATATTCGAGTGTGTGTGTACATATTCCTGCAACGAGAAAATTTTTGTGAGGAATCTCCCAATCTCTAATTATTCAAGTTTGACCTTCCCAATTGTATTCACCACAAAAAATGCAGTTTCGTCCGTTATTCACTTTTGTAAGCGCTGTTTTCCACGTGAAACAAAAATTCAGCGATTTAACGTTTGAG
>JAUZQA010000634.1 GCA_030705665.1 Bacillota bacterium | reverse complement strand
TAAAAAGCAATTTTTCTTGGAGGAGACATAATTGAAAAAATCAATGAAGCAAATTTCTGTTATAGCAATACTTATGCTAAGCTTTCTGGCTGGGTGCAGTAGTACTAATGTGACATCCACACACAATGCGGCATCAAAAGCTATTTCAGACACAAAAACAGCGGTAACAAAGGAAGCTTCGGGTACTGTTTCAACAGAAAATACAACAACAGACCAAAGCCATACAGCCAACATCGATAATAATATTCAATTAGCTAATTTAAATTTTGACGGTAAAAACCAAGTTGTCGAAGTTAACCAGAACCGCACAACATTTACAGCATCTGATCTAAGTTTAAGCAGAGGAAACTGGCAAACCTTTTCTAATCTTGATCAATACAACCGGGTTGGAATTGCAAACGCGATGTTGCATAAGTCAATGATGCCAACGGCAAAGCGAGAGCCACTCTATGTTAAGCCAACTGGCTGGCACAACAAACCAATAACGGTAAATGGGAAGCGGGAATGGCTGTACAATCGCTGCCATCTGATTGGATATCAATTCACTGGACAAAACAACAATATGAAAAACCTAATGACAGGTACCAAGAGTTTCAATGACCCTGGTATGTTGGTTTATGAGGAAAAGGTGGCGAATTATCTTAAAACAACCGGGAATCACGTTAGATACCAGGTTGAGCCGATCTTCAGAGGAAATGAATTAGTTGCTCGTGGAGTGCACATGCAAGCCAAGAGTGTTGAAGATAACCAATTAGAATTTAACGTTTATATCTTCAATGTAGAGCCCGGCGTAGTGATCAACTATGTTGATGGTACCTCAAAGTTACAATAAAGACGTAAAATATCGTTAGAAGCTGCGATTTTTAAAGACGCAGCTTTTTTTTAAAAGGCCCGATAAAAAGAAAACGGCATCGTATTCGGTGCCGTTTTAGCCTGGATTTAGTTTGCAGAGTGAAGTTATTCTTTTTAACATCATTATGAATGCCAGAAGTTTAATACAATAAGATGAGGCTTAAAGCCATTTTTTTTTCTTAAAGTAAAACACCATGGCCAAGATTAAAACAATCATAATCCCCCATACGTAGGCGTACCCAAAACTCCAATTATATTCGGGAATTCCTTTTAAATTCATCCCATACAGACCAACTACGAAGGACAATGGCAGAAATAAAGTGCTCCATATTGTCAAAGTCTTCATAATCTCATTCATCCTGTCAGCTTTCATTGAAATTTGCATATCGAGAAGGCCTGTCAGTGCATCCCGAAACATATCAATGGAATCGATTACCCTCGAGATATGGTCAAACACATCAACAAAATACACATCAGCTTCGGGTTTAGTATAGGGAAATTGCTGATGGCTAATATTGCCTAACACTGTTCGCTCATCAACAAAAATTTTCCTTAGTGTATGAGTAGATCTTTTAAGTCGAAAAACCTCCTGTGCAATGGAGGTATATGGATTTATATGGATTATTTCTTCCCATTCTTCAATCTTATCTTCCAAGTGATCTACTACCATCGCATATTCATCTACACATTGGTCCATGATATGGTATAAGATTTGAGCGGGAAACTCCATTTTCCCCTCAATCGTTTTAAATTGCTCGTACAATTTCTCCAATACTGGAATGTCGTTTTTATAAATCGTTACAACATAATTGGAGCCCACCACCAGGGCAATTTCAATAGGATTGTAATGATCGTCGATGGCAAAAAAGGATATGAAAAAATGATTCGGGTACCGATCCATTTTAGGACGCTGATTTAACTTGATGCTATCTTCTACGAGTAGTGGATGACAATTAAGTAAATCGTTAAGAACATATTTAACCTCATCCGGTTTTGGATCGCAAAGACGAATCCACACAACCTCGTGTTCAGCTGGTTTTCTAATTTTCTCAGTTGTGGGTTTTTTAGAAATTTGGTCATACACTAGCATTTTAAATCTCCTCTCATAAATAAATCGATATTCAAATTATAATCGATTATAAGGCTCGTTCAAACGTGGCATAGTTATTCATGGAAGGTTCGGATATTTTCAAAACAATAAAAGCGCATTTCCTTAGAAGGAGCTGCACTTTTATTTGTTTAAAAAGTCATTTCATTCCACAAATTAATATTGAAATGATTTTTTTAGGAGGAAAGCACATGAGTTTTGATCAGTATTGGGCCACGTTAAACAGGAAAAATGATGAATTGAATAAAGTGCTTTCTTCTTATTGGGAACACTACTCGGGCTTCACTTCCTGGCAATTTTGGGTGATCCTGGCTTTATTGCTTATCCCACTAATCATATTATTTCTTAAAATTGATCGAACAAGAATTTTTGAGTTATTGTTTTTTGGATACACAGCTCACATCCTTTGGACATATTACAATATCGCGCTTGAAAAATATGGATTTTTAAATCATCCATATTTTCTCACGCCGGCACTTCCTTTTGCGCTAAATTTAACCGCCTCCGTACTCCCAGTAACTTTTATCCTTTTATATCAGTACTGCACGAAACAAGGGGCAAACTATTATCTTTATACTTTGGTTGTCAGCGCAATTTTTGCCTTTATTTTTGGACCTTTGGAAGGTCATTTTAAATTTGCGGTCTTGAGAAATGGTATGAATTCGTTTGTCTTTTTCTTTAGTGACATCCTTATAGCCTATCTAACATACTGGTTTACAAAAATTATGTT
>JAUZQA010000633.1 GCA_030705665.1 Bacillota bacterium | reverse complement strand
TCATTCGAGCTTGTATCTGAAATAATTGCATCCACTAAATAGGAATAACTTGACAGTAAAAAGGCAGCTCTTCTTTTTCGAAAAGCTGCCTTTTAACTAATTTTTAATTTTCTCTTATTTTTTCAAAGGTATCTCGAAGAAGTGGTTTATAATTTGCTTTTGCTTCTTCTAATTGGATGGACAATGTCCCTGCTATTAGCTTTAAACACTCATCATCAAAACAGAGTGAAGCGGAGAAATTTCTTTTTATGAATCGTTCTGCTTGTTCAAAGCCTTCAAAATTGTGCTCTATTTTTTTCCCATTCTGTATAACAGCATACATTGCACTTTCTTGAGGTTGTATATAATAAAACTCTTTTTTTCTATTTTGATAAACCGTACCATATTCTGCCGATTTTAGATTTAGTTCATTTCGCGTCGGGTCCGGTTTTAATGCAGGAATATCAAAAACATTTACCACAAACTTTGAAAAAGTATCAGATGATAATTCACACCCAGATGCCTTGGGATGTCCTCCTCCGCCGAACCTTTTTGCAAACTCGGCAACGTTTACTTCATTATGAATTGTTCGAAATCCAATTTTCTTATTGCCTGCATTCAATAAAACAATCATATCAAGGTGAGGATTTAATTTATTTAATGCATTTCCCAATTCTGACAAATACTGTTCAGCATGAACGATTCCACAACAATATTCCTCAACAAATGCTTGAACCATTTGTCTGTTTTTTGATTGGATATACCGGCTAATTTTATTTTCCTCAAGCTCCAAAATCATTGTTTCAGTATCTGTTAAAGTAAAGGAATCTGGATTTACTGAGATTCTTTTAATAAGTTCTGCCTCAAACGTTTCCCTATCCATTATGTAGAATAAATCATTTAACCGCTTCGCAGTAATATTATTGTTTTCATCCCATTCCCATGTATCATATTGGCGGACCAGATCGACAAATTGATCAAGAGAGGGTGTTGTATTTAACACTTTCTGATCAACAAGATAATCATAAAATAAAGAGGTAGCACAAGTTTTTTTCCCTGAATCATACTCAACTTTGATAGAGCCCCATTCATAATCATTAAAATGCAGGGCTGTTACATGATGATCAATAACCCTAACCGGATGCCCTGCATTAAAACGCTGTGCCAATTTTTGTTCGATCGCCCCATTTACAGCAAGATCTGTAATAAACATCTGTTCAACCTGCTGCTCCTGATTTTCAATGAATGCTTCCACTCTTTGATTCAAATTTCGATAAGAACAGTATGAAACATCTGCATTTTCTCCATATGCAAGCTTTGCTAAAATCCCACAACCAAGTCCATCCAAATCACTATCAGTAAAAAGTTTTACCATATATACCACCATCCATGTTTCATAAAATATATTTTGGTTTGCGGTCCGTAATTCTATACCAAGAATCCACAAATTTCAAAAAAAGTGCCTTTGAATATAATTCAAAGGCCAAAGCAGAGCTTAGCAGTCAAAGCAAAGCTCCAAATTATAGGAGGTCTAAACTTAGAAAGTTTATCCATCTTTTATTTTAACAAATAATATAAATATTTCAATAGTTTAATTCGCTAATGTATTTAAGTGTAAAAGCAACAAAAATCACATTGAGATTTATATCTAGAAAAATTATTGATACTATATAAGAGCGAAGGAAAAAATTTCATAAAGACAGAAGGGGTTCTCTTGTACAAATTTCCTATGAACAGAATGAATCCATTAAATCATTTTGTAATAGCTCTTAGTTTCGCCTTTTTTGGTGGCTTACTGTTCAGCTATGTAAAAGCGCCTATCCCTTGGTTACTTGGTTCGATGACAGCTACATTAATTGGCTCAAGGTTTAAAAAAGTCCATTTATACTGGCCTAGAGCCCTTCGTGAGGCCGGGTTAATCATCGTAGGATACTCAATTGGCTTATCATTTACAAGGAGTGCTGTGATTCAAATACTCGAAAAACTGCCATCCATGGTTTTCATGACTATTTGCATCGTTTTATTTTGTGCCTGTATTGCCTATGTTGTTTCTAAGCTTACTGGCGTTGACTATCCTACCGTTCTAACAGGAAGCATCCCTGGCGGACTTTCGCAAATGATCGTTTTCGCTGAAGAAATGAAAGGAATCGACATTACAACCGTCACATTCCTCCAAGTTGCAAGATTAATTATGATTATATTCATTGTGCCATTTCTGGTGTTTAGTCCTTTATTTAATACGGGGAAGGTTATTTCAACGAACACTCTTCTTCCCTATTCCATCCAAGCTGAGCATCATTTTTTTCCAAATATTATATTTTTTTTGGTTGTTTGTCTTGTTTTTGCTTTTATTGGAAAAAAGATCAAATCTCCCACCCCCTACCTGCTTGGTCCAATTCTTGGAACTGCCGTTTTGAGTCTTTCAGGTTTACACGGCCCTGCTTTGCCTTCCACAATATTGAGCCTTTCACAATTCATGATTGGCGGTTATATTGGATTATTATTAAAGCCTGAAAAATTAGAGCAAAAAACGAAAATAATTTTACTGGCATTGTTGAGCGGAATTGTCATGGTCGCTGGTTCATTAGGTCTTAGTATGATCCTGATACATTTTAATCATATCACTGCTTCCACAAGTTTATTGAGCTTGGCACCTGGAGGGATGGATCAAATGGGGATTATGGCACATGAAATTCATGCTGATTTATCAATGGTTAC
>JAUZQA010000632.1 GCA_030705665.1 Bacillota bacterium | reverse complement strand
TATTATCTATACGGATTTGCGGCCAGCCCTCCTAAAACAGTACAGGAAGCAGAGAAAAACGTTTGTTTCGGAAAACGTGCCGATTTATTCGGCAAACGGTGATGTCAAAGGAACGGTTACCCTTGTGGAAAAGCTTGATGATCTGCAGAAAATCAATCAAATGATGCGGCGCTCACAGCTGATTAGTTTAGTGATCTCGGCCATATTCGCACTCTTGTTAGGCATGTTTTTTCAACGAAGTTTAACAAAGCCGATTCGGATGTTAACTTCCTCAATGAGAAATTTTTCCTTAAAAGAAGAGTATAAAGCCATTAAGATTGAGACCAATGATGAAATAAAGGAATTAGCGGACAGTTTTAACATGATGTCCCAGAGAATCAAACAATATGATGAAAATCAAAAGTCCTTTTTCCAAAATTCCTCTCATGAATTAAAGACTCCGTTAATGGCAATCCAAGGCAATGCTGAGCTGATCTTGGATAAGATTGTCTCGGGAGAAGAAGCGGAGCATAGCTTGAATGTGATTATTCATGAAAGTCAGCGCTTGAAAAAAATTGTAGAAAGCATTACGTATTTAGCCAAACTCGAGAATGTTGAGGAATCCTTTCAATTTATGGCGATACCACTTGATGCTGTATTAAGGGATGCTGTAAAAAGTGTCGGGGCCATTGCCGAGCAAAACGGGATTACAATTCACACCGAAAATTCAGTTTCTGATTCGGTTCTAATGGATGAAGAGAAGCTTAAACGGGCGTTTATTAATTTATTGGGCAATGCACTTCGTTATGCTGAGTCATCGATTGAGGTCATAGGCTTTAAACAAAATGATCTTATTGTAATTGAAATAAAGGATGACGGAATTGGCTTTTCATCAGGTGAGGAAACAAAAGTTTTTGACCGTTTTTATAGTGGGGATACAGGCGGAACGGGAATTGGTCTGTCCATTACAAAAGCCATCATTGAAGGACATAACGGAACGATCACAGCCTTGCCAAACACACCAAAAGGAGCGATTTTTCAAATCCGTCTGGCGGCCTTGCTGTGACCGTTTGTGTCACCATAATGCTTTTTTAGAAAAGAACTTTTCTTTTACAAATTGAAAGCTGTATAAAAGACCGCCTCTAAAGAAAAGTAACACGACAAATTGTAATGAAGATAATCGTTGTAAAGAGACGATCCCCAATGTTTTTAATAAGTGCATAATTGGATAAGCAAATATGATATGTGCAATCGTATTGATCAACAAGAAAAATGGGAGTCGGCCATAAGCCACTTTTAGGCACCAAAGAGCAGTGAAAAATTCAGGACCAACTGTAAATGGGATACTTGGGCGCACCTTTGGATGAATGCTGGAATTAAACTTCCACCAGTTTAATTTTTTTGCGACAATGTGCAAAAGTTCTGTACACAAGCTTATAAATATTGTAGCAGGTAAAAACCTTTTTAGTGCTCGAGATCCCAGGAGTGGGAGCGTAAACCACGGAACGATCATCATAATCAGCAAAAGAAATCTCGATTTTTTCATAAATACACCTCTTAACAGTAAGTTGCACTATTTTTGGGAAATTATGCATCCTGCTGGGTACAAACTTTTGCTATGAATAAAGCCCATAATCAGACCAGTGTTCTGAAGCACATGAATGAGCCCGGGAAAAAGGTATCGAAGGGAATCAGATTGGCAATCTGAAGCACATGAACAGAGGAAAAAGGCCTTGAAGGGAATCAGATTGACAATCTGGAACACATGAGCAGTGAGAAAAGACTGTGAAGGTAATCAGATTCCCATTTAGAACAAAGGTGATAAGCAAGTCCACCAATTGGACGACGCTTACCGTTTTTTTTAATTTAGTGGTTGAAAAACGCTTACATATAGTTTATACTCTAGATAAATCGATTTAGTAAACCGATTTACTAAATCGATTTATTGAATCCGTAAATAGAAAGGATCTTCGACATGCAAAACGTAGTTGTACCGTTAAATGCATTCGGACGAGACGAAGTACTGGAAAATGGGCAGCTCTCCTATATTGAGCACATCGCAAAAGCAGGCGCGTATGGCGTTGAAATTCGCAGAGAACTATTGCCCGGGAATGAAAAAATTCAACAACTAACTCAAATAAAACAGGAAATCGCCCGTTTCGGATTATTCACGGTCTATTCTGCACCAATTGAATTATGGAAAGAGGATCATCAATTAAATAAAGAAATGTTAACAACGGTTTTTGAAGAAGCTTTAGCCCTTAGAGCCAATTGGCTTAAGGTATCGCTTGGCCATTTTCATAAAAATCATTCTAATCTCGACGATTTATACCATTTTTTAAAACATCAAAAAGGGATTCAGATGTTGGTTGAAAATGATCAGACACCTTATGGCGGGAATGTACAAAACCTTAAAGCCTTTTTTGAAAGCGCATTAGCACTAAATGTTCCTATTAAAATGACGTTTGATGCCGGAAATTGGTATTATACCAATCAGAATGTTGACGATGCAGTAAGCCAGCTTTCATCATACGTCCATTATCTGCATTTAAAACAAGTGGAAATAACTGCAAAAGGACTGGTTACAGTGCCATTGCAAAAAGGGCAAAATCACAGCTGGGAGAAGGTATTTAAAACATTTCCAGCCAAGCTGACCAAGGCGCTGGAATTTCCGATCCAGCCAATTGAAAAAACAAATGATTATGTCAGGTTTATGGAGCAAC
>JAUZQA010000631.1 GCA_030705665.1 Bacillota bacterium | reverse complement strand
CTGCTTATGGCTGATATCACCAATTTCATTGCGGCCGCGAATTTCAAAGATGATGATCCGGTCTGAATCAACCTGATAGACATCCTCTAAAATATACCCTTCTAAGTGTTTTCTTAACAGCATACAAAACATTGGTGGCTCACTCGGGTTATCATATGTTTCATGTGTTAGCTGCACCCTGGCATAGCTAGGATGTGCAGATAGCAAGAGCTTATGATTGACGCCGCCGGCACGAATGATAAGAATCACTTCGTTTTTATAGGGCTGGTGAATTTTATTAATCCGCCCGCCCCTTAACGAGCTATTAAGCTCAGAAACCATTGCATTTGTAAATAAACCATCAAATGACATCGAAATACATCCTCTACTAAGTTCTATTGAACATTTCAACTACGTATATAATAATAGCATTTTTTGGGACGAGGCTGAATAAGCTTTGTTGAGAGATAAACTCTGGATGATCTTTTAAGGGGATGTGGTTGAAGAGATGAAGTTCCATGAAATGGATATTAACGAAGTGGAAAAAGCAGTAGATGCCGACTTTTCGTCCGGATTATCGATGGAACAGGCTACAAAACGAATCAAGCAGCTGGGATACAATGAGCTGGAAGAAGGGGAAAAGCAATCGGCTTTGCTCTTATTTTTTAGCCAATTCAAAGATTTTATGGTGCTCGTGCTGCTGGCGGCAACATTAATTTCCGGTCTGCTTGGTGAATACATTGATGCGATCGCAATCATTGCAATTGTTATCACCAATGGCTTTTTAGGATTTTTTCAAGAAAGAAAGGCAGAGAGATCCCTTCAGGCATTAAAAGAATTATCTGCGCCACAAGTACATGTGTTAAGGGACGATCAGTGGATTAGAATTCCTTCGAAAGAAGTTACGGTCGGGGATATTTTACGGTTTTCTAGTGGGGACCGCATTGGAGCGGACGTAAGGATTATCGAATCAAAAAGTTTGGAAATTGAAGAATCAGCCTTAACCGGTGAATCATTGCCGGTGGCCAAGCATAATAATCCCTTACATGCCGATAATCCCGGAATTGGCGATATGGAAAATATCGCCTTTATGGGAACAATGGTAACAAGAGGAAGCGGTACGGGTGTGGTCATTGCTACTGGAATGAAAACGGCAATGGGGCAAATTGCTAATTTATTGCAGACAGCCGAAGCAACTGACACCCCATTACAGCGCAGATTAGAACAATTAGGTAAAATCTTAATTGTTGCCGCGTTACTTTTAACCGTTCTTGTGGTGGTAATCGGTGTCATTCAAGGGAATGATTTATATACGATGTTTTTAGCCGGAGTATCACTGGCGGTTGCCGCCATACCTGAAGGGCTGCCAGCAATTGTAACAGTTGCTCTGTCACTTGGTGTACAAAAAATGATTAAGAAAAACGCCATTGTCAGAAAGCTGCCAGCTGTAGAAACCCTTGGCTGTGCCTCGGTCATTTGCTCGGATAAAACAGGGACATTAACACAAAACAAAATGACCGTTACCCATCTGTGGAGCGGCGGGAAAAATTGGACAGTTGATGGCGTAGGTTATGAACCATCAGGACAATTCTACCATGGTGAAAATCCTGTTCAGGTTGAGGATGAAAAGGCATTACAGCAAATGCTTTTGTTTGGAATGCTTTGTAATCATTCAAGAATAATAAACAATGAAGATGGGATTGCCCTTGATGGTGACCCAACAGAAGGTGCATTGCTTGTCAGTGCGATGAAGGCAGGCTTCGAACGAGACGAGCTCTTGCATGAATTCACGATTATCAATGAATTTCCATTTGATTCTGCAAGGAAAATGATGAGTATTCACGTAAGGGATTCGGGGGGCCGCCATTTTATCATTACAAAAGGGGCACCAGACGTTCTGATTGGCGTGAGTGAATCAATCCTTTGGGAAGGGCGGCTGCAGCATTTTGGAACGGACATGGCTGGCAAGGTGCAGGATGCGATCAACACCCTCGCTTCTAAAGCGTTAAGAACGATTGCCATTGCCTTTAAATCTGTCCCGGCAAATACGGTTATTTTAAGTGAGCTCGAAGCGGAAAAAAACCTAACCTTTATTGGTGTACAGGGAATGATTGATCCGCCAAGACCAGAAGTGAAACAAGCTGTTAAGGAATGTAAGGAAGCTGGTATTAAGACAATCATGATTACCGGTGACCATGTGATTACGGCAAAAGCAATCGCTGAACAGCTTGGGATTTATACCAGTAAAAGTAAAGTATTAGATGGTAAGGCATTAGCGAATATGTCCGTAGACGACCTCGAGGATGAGGTAGAAAATGTTTCCGTGTTTGCCAGGGTTTCTCCAGAACATAAACTGAAAATCGTTAAAGCACTGCAAAATCGCGGTCATGTTGTTGCGATGACAGGTGACGGGGTAAATGATGCACCTGCCATTAAAGCAGCGGATATTGGAGTTGCGATGGGAATTACCGGGACTGATGTTGCTAAGGAAGCCTCTGCACTTGTATTATTGGATGACAACTTTGCAACTATCAAGGCGGCAATTAAAGAAGGAAGAAATATTTATGAAAATATCCGCAAATTTATTCGCTATTTGCTTGCTTCAAATGTTGGCGAAATATTAGTGATGTTATTTGCAATGATCCTTGGGCTGCCGCTTCCATTGGTACCAATTCAAATCCTTTGGGTTAATCTCGTAACTGATGGCCTGCCCGCAATGGCTCTT
>JAUZQA010000630.1 GCA_030705665.1 Bacillota bacterium | reverse complement strand
TTGGCTAGATAAATAACAGATTGCAGATGGCAGAATGAATAAAGAGGGAAGCGTGGTTTGGGATTTTTTGCGAATTTTAAATCAAGCATGGTGAAACGTATCTTAAGTAAATAAGGATTTTGATGAAAAAGGGGGCCAATGCGGTGTGCAGCATTGGCCCTCTTTTAGTCCTATCGGCTTCACTGCTGCTAGAATTTAAAAATGTTCATATTATTGGATAATTTTTGCAGAGTGCTCATATGAAAAAATTTTTGGGGGAATATAGGGTTATTAACTTATCATTCAATTTTGATTGGGGATGGGTAGAATGATGAAAGCAATTGTTCTTTACTTTCCAAACTGGACAGTGTTCCTCCAAGCGTTTTTTGTATTTTTTATTCCTTATTTATGTTCAAGCATATTTAATAGGATTCAGACATCCGAGAAAGAGTGAAAAGATGAAAACGCGGAAACCGCAAAATGGAAATATACAAAATCAAGCCAATGAAATTCACCAAAACAATAACAGCAAGCCATTTGAAGGAACGATGGATGATTTCACTGGCGACTTTAATATCGATACGGAACTGATTAAACAAAAATTAAGCCCGAATTCGGACGTACATTTTCGCCATTTTTACATGGGAAATACCGAGATCCCAGCCATGTTAATTTATGTGGAAGGATTGTCCGATAAAGACCTAATCGAAAAACATATTATGAAATCACTGATGACTGATTTTTCTGAGCAAAGGAGAAAGGAAGCCATTTTTGAAGATGGAAGGATTTCAATAGAATATATTAAAAATAAGATCCTTCCTGTTAGTGATATAAAAGAGATTCAAAATATAAGCGATTTGGTGTTAAAAGTATTGACTGGCTGGGCAGCACTTTTACTAGCTGGGAAATCGGATATCATTATTATTGATACTGCAAAAGGAATAAAACGTACAGTGGAAGAACCAAGTTCCGAGGCTTTAGTTAGGGGGCCAAGAGTCGGATTTACGGAATCCTTAAGCGACAATACCGCTATTTTAAGGGGACTCGGTGAAAATAGCCATTTGTTCTTAACTAAATTTCAAGTTGGAAAGACTTCCAAAAAAGAGCTGGTTATTGCCTATATTGAGGGAATTGCTAACCCGGAAATAGTGGAAGAAGTAAAGGATCGAATTCAGAGAATCAATATTGATTATGTACCGGAATCGGGCTACATTGAGCAACTGATTGAAGATAACTATCTCAGTCCATTTCCGCAAGTACAGAGTACGGAGCGACCTGACCGTGTTATGGGGGCATTGATGGAAGGTAGAGTAGCCATCTTGTTAGATGGGACACCTTTTGCTTTAATCGTCCCCGTGACATTAAGCATGCTGCTGCAATCGCCGGAGGATTATTATGAACGCTGGGTCCCCGGAACCCTCATTCGGTTGTTGCGTTTTTTGGCCGCATTTATTTCATTATTAGCACCTGCCTTATATATTGCCTTTATTTCTTTTCACCCGGGAATGATTCCGACCAAATTAGTGATGTCTATTGCCGAGACACGAGAAGGCGTTCCGTTTCCTGCCATTATTGAGGCGTTGATTATGGAAGTTTCTGTCGAAATTTTGCGGGAAGCAGGTCTTCGCTTACCGAGACCAATTGGTCCAGCAATCGGCATTGTTGGTGGGCTTGTCATTGGGGAGGCTGCAGTTCAAGCAGGGATTGTTAGCCCGATTATGGTAATCGTTGTTGCGATAACAGCTATTTCCTCTTTTGCGATTCCACAATATAGCATAGGGATTTCGTTGCGTTTTTTCCGCTTTATCGCAATGTTTAGCGCTGCTTTGTTGGGGTTGTATGGAATCACATTATTTATGCTTTTAATGGGCAGTTATTTAGTAAGGCTGAAGAGTTTTGGAATACCATATGTTAGTCCTGCTGCTCCTTATCGCGATTGGAAAGATTTTATGGTTCGTATGCCGCTATTCATGATGAAGAGTCGGCCGAAGATGCTGCAATCAATGAATCCAAAACGCAAAGGATAGTTTACTTTGGTAAGGAGATTAATCCATGATCACAAATAGTTCGAAAGAGCAGATTACTACTTCACAAACAGCAGTCATTCTCATCAATTATATTCTTGCATCTGGGATTCTCACATTGCCAAGAACTCTTGTCGAAGATATAAAAACACCAGATGGCTGGATTAGTGTTTTTTTGGGAGGATTTATTGCGATATTGATGGGAATCATCATGGTAAAATTAAGTCAACAGTTTCCGGTTAAAACCTTTTATCAATACAATCAGGATATTATCGGCAAATGGGCAGGTTGGTTGCTTAGTCTTACCATCATCGTTTATTTTTTTTCACTATCCGCATTTGAGATTAGAGTAATGGGAGAAGTGACAAGTTTTTTTTTACTCGAAGGTACACCAATGTGGGCCATCATCATCCCCTTTATTTGGATAGGCTTTTTTTTACTCCTTGGTGGGATCACCTCAATTGCCCGCCTATTTGAAATTATTCTTCCTATTACTATCATTCTTTTTCTATTAGTCACCTTTATGAGTTTGAAAATCTTTGAGCCGGATTATTTACGACCAGTTCTGGGGAGAGGGATGACCCCTGTATTAAAAGGGATAAAGACAACGACATTGGCTTTTAGCGGGACGGAAATCATGCTTCTTCTTTTAGCCTTTATGGAACAACCGAAAAAAGGGGTAAAGGCTGTTTTCGTTGGCGTTTCTATCCCATTAATCTTCT
>JAUZQA010000063.1 GCA_030705665.1 Bacillota bacterium | reverse complement strand
GCGGATAAAATGTTAAAAGCTGCTAATGTTGAGCTGGTTTCGTATGAGAATGTTGGCTCTACACTTGTAACAATTATGGTAAAAGGTGATGTGGCAGCAGTAAGGGCATCTGTTGAAGCAGGAGCTGAAGCTGCGGCTGCAATCGGTAAACTGACAGCACAGAATGTTATGCCTCGTCCGATTAGAAGTATTGGTGACATCGTCTCCATATATGATGTTGAAAAATAAAAAATAAATAAAAGGACGAATGAAACATGAATAAATACGAAGCTTTAGGACTAATTGAGACATTTGGTATCGTTTATGTTTTGGAGGCAGCAGATGCCATGTGCAAAGCTGCGGATGTTGAATTGATTGGCTTTGAAAACGTGGCTTCGGGGTACATTTCTGTGCTGGTACGCGGGGATGTCGGTGCATGTAAAACGGCTGTATCCACTGGGGTAAAAGCAGTTCAAGATATGGGTACAGATGTATATAGCTCTGTGGTAATTGCAAGACCACACCCTGACATTGAAAAAATTATCGCACGTTATTCCCTCGATTTACTTGGATAATTTTGAGGAAATGAAAAGGAGAGTCAGAAATGAATATTATTGACAATGATTTGCTCTCCATCCAAGAAGCCCGAATTCTTGCGGAAAATGCTCGTGAAGCACAAAAACAACTTGCGGCCTTTCCACAAAAAAAACTGGATGAGATTGTTGAACGCATCAGTGAGGAAATATTTAAGCATATCCGTGAACTTGCTATGCTGTCCAGTGAGGAAACAGATTATGGAAGATGGCAGGACAAATATATCAAAAATAAGTTCGTTTGTGAGTATTTGCGAACTCGTCTCAGAGAAATGACCTGCGTTGGAATCATAGCCGAGGATGCAC
Source organism: Bacillota bacterium (assembly GCA_030705665.1). The sequence continues at coordinate 11,164 of JAUZQA010000063.1, read as the reverse complement.
AAAAAAAGACAATGGATATTGGCGTTCCGATTGGTGTCATTATCGGACTTTGTCCTGCAACAAGTCCAGTTTCTACTACTATATATAAGGCGCTGATTGCAATAAAATCCGGCAACGCTATTATTTTCTCTCCGCATCCCAGGGCGAAGAATACAATTGGGAAAACGCTCGATATCATTATTCGAGCCGCAGAGGGATATGGTTTGCCGGAAGGAGCTCTTTCTTATCTGCATACCTTGACTCGTAGCGGAACTTTAGAGCTAATCAATCACTCTGCAACTTCTTTGATTATCAATACGGGTGTATCCCGTTTGCTCCAAGCTTCCTACAATTCCGGAAAACCCGTTATTTACGGAGGAAATGGTAATGGTCCGGTATTTATCGAACGCACGGCAGATGTGAGGCAAGCGGTTCGGGATATTTTGGATAGTAAATCCTTTGATCATGGAGTCGTTGCAGGTGCAGAACAATCAGTTGTTGTTGACCGCAGCATTGCTGCTGAAGTAAAACGGGAGTTTCAAAGCAGCGGGGCATTCTTTATGACAAAGGATGAGGAACAAAAGCTAATCAGTGTTTTGTTTCGTTCAGATGGCAGCATTGCCTCAGAAATGATTGGTAAATCTGCGCAAGAATTAGCAAAGCGGGCAGGTTTTTTCGTTTCAGACAATACCTCAGTCCTGGTTTCTGAACAGAAATATGTTTCCGCAACGAATCCTTTTTCAAAAGAACTGCTTTGTCCCGTATTGGCCTATTACATAGAAGACGACTGGATGAACGCATGTGAAAAATGTATCGAGCTGTTGATCAATGAAAAGAATGGGCACACGCTTGTCATCCATTCAAGAGATGAAATGGTAATTCGCCAGTTTGCATTAAAAAAACCTGTGGCCAGAATTTTGGTTAATACCCCAGCCACGTTTGGGAGCATGGGGGCAACTACCAACTTGTTCCCTGCTATGACACTTGGCAGCAGGTCCGCCGGTGCAGGCATTACGACTGATAACGTTTCGCCTATGAATCTTATCTACATCCGTAAAGTGGGATATGGGGTTCGAAAGACAGAGGAAATAACAAATGAGGGATTAATCGAGGAAAAAGCACCAACCGCAAGCGTCCAATCTAATTCATCATTGGAAGATATGCAAATCCTAAAAAATATTTTAATAAATGCTTTGGCAGATGAATCGATAGGCTAATAGAGCTGCTTGAGCTTTTCATATAGGATTGAATCCTAATTTTGAAAGAATGTGAGGGAAGAAATTTGGATATTCGTGATTTTTCCAATCAATTAGCAGAAGCCACCAAAAATATGTCTGAATATGAACGTGCATCTTTAATTAAGTTATTTGAAGATGTTTCCAAAAATATCGCGAAAGAAGAGCCTAAAAATTTTACTGAAGAATACAGCAATAATGGCGAAATCCCCAATGGTGTGACTGACCGTTTAAAGAACCTGAAAGAAAACTATTTAAAACAAGTTCCTTCTATTACTACCTATCGTGCACAGGCGATTACAAAAATTGCGAATGAAAACCCTGGTATGCCGAAAATCCTGCTCCGTGCAAAATGTTTCCGTTATTGCTGTGAAACAGCACCACTTGTTATTCAGGACAATGAATTGATCGTGGGAGCACCAAATGGAGCACCTCGTGCAGGTGCATTCTCACCTGACATTGCCTGGAGGTGGATGGTAGATGAAATCGATACCATCGGAACTCGTCCGCAGGATCCCTTTTATATATCTGACGAAGACAAACGTGTAATGCGTGAAGAATTATTTCCGTACTGGCAAGGGAAGTCCGTCGATGAGTACTGTGAAGATCAATATCGGGAAGCCGGTGTCTGGGAACTTTCCGGTGAGTCCTTTGTATCTGACTGCTCTTACCATGCAATAAATGGAGGCGGTGATTCCAACCCTGGTTATGATGTCATCCTAATGAAAAAAGGAATGCTTGATATCCAAAATGAGGCAAAGGAACATCTTGCAAACTTGGATTACGAAAATCCTGATGACATAGAAAAAATATACTTCTATAAATCTGTTATTGATACAACAGAAGGTGTCATGATCTATGCAAGACGTTTATCGGAATATGCAGCAGAACTAGCTGCAAAGGAAAGGGATCCAAAACGTAAAGCGGAATTGGAGAAAATTTCAGAGGTAAATGCGTGGGTACCGGCTCATAAACCACGCACCTTCTGGGAAGCCATTCAGTCAGTTTGGACGATTGAATCATTGCTTGTAGTGGAAGAGAATCAGACAGGTATGTCGATCGGCCGTGTTGACCAGTATATGTATCCATTCTTTAAGGCAGATAAGGAAGCAGGCCGTATGACAGACTATGAAGCATTCGAGCTTGCCGGATGTATGTTAATCAAAATGTCTGAAATGATGTGGATTACAAGTGAGGGTGGTTCTAAATTCTTTGCTGGATATCAGCCTTTTGTCAATATGTGTGTGGGCGGCGTAACAAGAGATGGCCGAGATGCCACGAATGATTTAACCTACCTGCTAATGGATGCTGTTCGCCACGTTAAGATTTATCAGCCATCGCTGGCATGCCGGATTCATAACAAATCACCGCAAAAATATTTAAAGAAAATTGTTGATGTTGTCCGCTCAGGAATGGGATTCCCTGCCTGTCACTTTGATGACGCTCACATCAAAATGATGCTCGCAAAAGGCGTTTCAATAGAAGATGCGAGAGATTATTGCTTAATGGGCTGTGTAGAACCACAAAAATCAGGTCGTCTTTATCAGTGGACATCCACTGCTTATACACAGTGGCCAATCTGCATTGAATTAGTTCTCAATCATGGTGTACCGCTTTGGTATGGCAAGCAGGTCACCCCGGATTTTGGAGATTTGGATCAATATAAATCGTATGAGGATTTTGATCGAGCTGTTAAAGAACAGATTAAATATGTTACTAAATGGACAAGCGTTGCTACCGTCATCTCTCAGCGTGTTCACAGAGATTTGGCACCAAAACCGCTCATGTCAATCATGTATGAAGGCTGCATGGAAAAAGGAAAGGATGTTTCAGCCGGCGGTGCAATGTATAATTTCGGTCCTGGTGTGATCTGGTCAGGTTTGGCTACTTACACTGACTCTATGGCTGCAATTAAAAAGCTAGTATTTGAAGAAAAGAAATATACACTAAAGCAGCTTAATGAAGCCCTAAATGCTGATTTTGAAGGATACGAGCAGATTAGAATAGATTGCCTGAATGCACCAAAGTATGGCAATGACGATGACTATGCAGATTTAATTGCTGCAGATTTGGTTAATTTTACAGAAATGGATCACCGCAGGTACAAGACTTTATATTCAGTCATGTCACATGGTACTTTATCCATTTCCAACAACACTCCATTTGGACAGTTAACAGGTGCATCTGCAAACGGCCGCCGTGCCTGGCTGCCATTGTCTGACGGAATTAGTCCAACCCAAGGGTCAGATTATAAAGGGCCAACGGCAATCATCAAGTCTGTTTCAAAGATGTCAGTTGATAGTATGAACATTGGTATGGTTCATAACTTTAAGATTATGTCTGGATTGCTGGATACTCCGGAAGGGGAAGAAGGTATTATAACACTTTTACGTACTGCCTCCGTACTTGGCAATGGACAGATGCAGTTCAATTATCTAGATAATGAAACCTTGCTTGACGCGCAGAAACATCCTGAGAATTATCGTGACTTAATTGTGAGGGTTGCAGGCTACAGTGCATTCTTTGTTGAGCTATGCAAGGATGTTCAGGATGAAATTATCAGCAGAACAATGTTGAAACATTTATAATCCAAAAGTCATTTCCTGCTGCTTGTTCAAATTTTTGCAAGCAGCAGAAAAGAAATGATGAATGTTATGGGAGATTGAACAATATGGGCAATTCAAGAGCAGGATTGATCGAAAGGAAGGCCGTTATTTCCAATATCCAAAAATATAATATGCACGATGGACCAGGTATACGAACGATTGTCTTTTTCAAAGGATGCCCATTACGGTGCAAATGGTGTTCAAACCCTGAAGGACAAATACGAAATTATCAGGTGATGTTTAAAGCAAACCTGTGTACAGATTGCGGAGCCTGTGTTCCTGTCTGCCCTGTTGGAATTCATGATTTTTCAAAAAGTACCTTAAAGCATGAGGTACTGCGCAATATTGATTGCATTGGCTGCCGTAAGTGCTCCGATATTTGTCCATCCCAGGCATTATCCATTGTCGGTGAAGTCAAAACAATCTCTGAAATTTTTGAAAAGGTGGAAGAAGACAGAATCTTTTACGAAATGTCCGGTGGAGGAATTACCTTAGGAGGCGGCGAGGTACTGATGCAGCCTGAGGCTGCGGCAAATCTTCTGATGGTTTGTAAACAAGAAGGAATCAACACGGCGATTGAGACAAGCGGTTATGCAAAATGGGAAGCAGTGCTTCAGGTTGCTGAGTTTACAGATTTGTTTCTTTTTGACATTAAGCATTTTGATTCTGATCATCATTTTCAACTTACGGGAGTCAGGAATGAACTGATTCTGGGAAATCTGACCGAGTTATTACGCCGCAGGTTTAACGTAAAGATTAGGATGCCGCTTTTAAAAGGGATGAATGATAGTCAGGATGAAATAGAAAACGTTATAAAGTTCTTATTGCCTTATCGTGATTACAAGAATTTTAAAGGCGTAGACATACTGCCGTACCATAAGTTCGGTGTCAATAAATATAATCAGTTGGGGATGGAATATCCAGTTATAGGGGATCCAAGTCTAACTATTGATGACTTAAACAGGATTGAAAATATGTTTAAAGAATCCGACATCCCAGTTATGGTCGTCCATCATTGACAAATCGTTTTTAAAAAGAAAAGGGATTGAAAGGTAATTATTATGGGAGCATTTAACGAAAAACCGATTGAGCGGATCATTCAGGAATCTGTCCCGGGAAAACAAGTGACAATTGCACATGTAATTGCCTCTCCCATGCAGGATATTTATGAACGTTTAGGAATCGATGAAAAAGGTGCAATTGGGATTCTGACACTCACACCCTATGAAACTGCCATTATTGCAGCTGATATTGCGACCAAGACTGCCGATGTCGAGATTGGTTTTCTTGACCGCTTTACTGGTTCTGTTGTCATCAGTGGTGATGTTCAAAGTGTCGAAACCGCGCTGGAAGCAGTGAATCAAACCTTAAAAAAAATGCTGGGTTTTGAAATAACCCCAATTACACGAACATGAGAAAAAAGCGAATCATGGTCATCGGCCCTACTAATTGTGGGAAAACCACTCTAGTAAATGAATTAAATGACGAAGAGAAGCCAATCAGAAAAACACAAAATCTGATTTACGGAAAAAATACCATTGACGTACCGGGTGCATATATAGAAAACACATGGATGTATAAATATTTAATTTCAGCTGTGCAAGATGCTTCATATGTTTTGGTACTTGTGGATCAATCAAGCTGTATAAATGTTTACTCGCCTGGTTTTGCAAAGGTGTTTAGATGTCCTGTAATTGGTGTTATTACAAAAACGGATTTAATGCCGGAGCAAGAAGATTTTTGTATTCGGCAGCTGAAGCAGATTGGTGTGACAGAACCATATTTTAGAGTAAGTGTTCCAAGTGGGAAAGGTATTCATGCTTTAAAAGAGTTTCTATTTGAAAAGAAGATCGATAAAGAGGGAAAAAAATGAAATTTATTACCGAAGCTCACTTACGGGATCTATATAAAAAAGAACCTTTTACTACTTATCAATTGGAATCAGAAATAAGATTGACACCTGGAGCACGACAGTTTCTTACAGATCGGGGCATAAAAGTTTCCGATAAGGATTCTATTAAAAAGATAAAAACAAATAGTACAGAAAAAATATCGCAATCACCTAAAAACAAGGAGGATTGGGGTGCCCGAAAACTCTTCAGCAAGATAAAAACCATTGAAGCTTTATTTCTTACAACGGGTGAAGAGCTCTTGAGTCTCGATGTTAGTTTGGCCCAAAGTGTTGTTGATTTATATAAACAAATATCCTGTATAAAGAAATCTTTTATAAATAATGGCAAGGCAGAATCCCTGTGCTGCAGCTGCTGTACAGGAATTACTGAGGAGAATTTTTCCGATAATCTGGATGATTGCTTTGAAATTACTGATTTCTATATGGGGCTCGAAAAGGGAAGAGAAATATTAATGCTCCACAGACTGCGCTGTGCACTTCAGGAAATTGGGCTTGTTGCATTAGAGTTAAGCAGTTATGGAGATGTGAATTTTGATGATTTAGAAGGAAAAATTAACCAGATTATTAATACCCTATCCCAATTAATTTGTTCAATGGCAGGAGTGAAACAATGTCAGAGAAAAAAATGACCTTTGAATACTGTGATCAGCTTGTAGGCGATTTTGAAAAAACAATAGAGCAACCAATTCTGGGTAGGTCTACTGTCTACTATACAGGTGTTGATTTGGGGACAGCATGTGTTGTTTTAGCCGTATTGGATGAAAACTTTCAGCCTGTAGCTGGAGCATACCGATATGCCGATGTTGTCCGCGATGGAATGGTAGTTGATTATATTGGTGCTGTTCAAATTGTTAGAGAAATGAAACAAGAACTTGAAGAGAAATTAGGGACGGAATTAGTTTTTGCAGCAGCTGCCATTCCTCCCGGGACAGATGCTTTAGATGGAGGAGCAGTTAAAAACGTGGTTCAAGCTGCCGGGTTTGAAATGACGAATATACTTGACGAACCTACTGCCGCCAATGAGGTGCTCAAAATTGAGAATGGTGCCGTAGTCGACATAGGGGGAGGGACAACAGGAATTTCGATCCTCAAGAATGGCAAGGTTGTGTATGTTGCAGATGAGCCTACTGGCGGGACTCACTTTTCACTGGTCGTTTCAGGCGCATACAAATTTCCTTTTGCTGAAGCGGAAAAATATAAACGTAATTCTAAAAATCATAAAGAATTGCTGCCGGTATTAAAGCCTGTTATTGAAAAAATCTCATCAATCATTAATCAGCATATTCAAGGTTATGAGGTGGAGCATATCGCATTAGTTGGCGGAACCTGCTGTTTGGAAGGGATTGAAGAGATTATTGAAAAGAAAACAGGAATACCAACACACAAGCCAAAAAATCCGATGTTTGTAACCCCATTGGGAATAGCGCTTAGCTGCAGTCAAGAAAGCATTTAACATCAAAACAGAAATAAATGAAACAAAAACGTCCAACAGATGAAATGAATGTCGGAAGAAGGGTTATGAATGATTACTGCAAGACTGATTGATAATGTTTGGGCAACAAGAAAAGCAGATTCGCTGAACGGATTAAAGTTCATGCTTGCGGAAGTGATCAGCGGAACCAATGAAGGGCAACGCTTAATTGTTGTGGATATTATAAGTGCCGGAATTGGAGATAGAGTCATTATTACACAAGGGTCGTCAGCACGAAGAATGCTGGGTGATGATTCGATACCAATTGATGCCATTGTCGTCGGAATCATTGATGAAGATTGCAAGTTTGAGTGATTGGGGGGAATAATTTTGAGCCTTTTAGATTTGGTAAGAGAAGCCGGCATCATTGGAGCAGGAGGGGCAGGATTCCCTACCCATGTAAAACTGGCAGCAAAAGCCGAATATATCCTTTTAAACGGTGCGGAATGTGAACCGCTGTTAAGAGTGGACCAGCAGCTAATGGAGCTTTTTCCCGATGAAATTATTAAAGGACTGGAAGCTGCAGGCAGGCTTGTTGGTGCGAGTAAAGCGCTGATTGGTATTAAAGGGAAGCATAAGCAGGTTATTTCAATTTTGAAACAACGCATAGCATCATTAGAGATTGGCAGTTTCGTAGAAGTAAGAGAGCTGCCGGATATATATCCCGCAGGTGACGAGCAGGTTTTAGTGTATGAGCTAACTGGCAGGGTAGTACCGGAGGCGGGAATACCGATTCAGGTTGGCTGCGTTGTCATTAATTCTGAAACAGCATTAAATATTTATCGCGCATCCAATGGTGAAGCGGTAACTGAAAAATATATAACGATTGCAGGCGATATACCGAAACGCTTAACGGTAAAAGTTCCTGTAGGTACACCTATTATCGATGTATTGAAGCTAAGCGGGATTGATAGCTTTGAAGATTATGCGGTTATCGATGGCGGTCCAATGATGGGGCCGGTTATGAATAGGCTGGATGGATACGTAACCAAGAAAACAAAAGGATTGGTTATTTTAAAAAAACAGCATCATCTTATTAATAGAAAAACGGCTACTGTTGATCAGACGAGGAGGGTGAACAGAGCATCATGTGAGCAGTGCCGGCTGTGTACAGATATGTGTCCCCGCTATTTGCTTGGGCATAACATTCAGCCGCATAAAATGATGAGAGCAATCAACTATCAAACCGATGATGTAGAAGATCAAAAGATTGCTTATTTATGCTGCCAATGCAATTTATGTGAGTTGTTCTCTTGTCCGATTGGCCTTTATCCGAAGTCAGCAAATTTATCCATTAGACAAAAATTAGCTGAAAAAAATATTCGCTTTAGTACGGACAGAACAAAATTCGAAGCGCGTAAAAACCGTGAGTACCGTTTGGTGCCGAGCAAGCGTTTAATTGCAAGATTGGGCTTGCATGATTTCGATCAACCGGCGCCAATGACGGAAACTGCTATAAACCCAGAGGTTGTCTATATTGCAAAAAGCCAGCATGTCGGGGCTCCGGCAATTCCGATTGTTTCCGTGGGTGAACATGTGAACGTTGGACAGCTGATTGGAAAAATTCCTGAAAACAGTCTGGGGGCTGCGATTCATGCAAGCATCTCCGGAACTGTAGCGGAAATCGGCGACGCTTTTATTGCAATAAGGAGGAACTGATATGTCGAAAGCAATAGGAATGGTTGAATTTTTAAGCATTGCTCGTGGTATTTATGCGGCCGATCAGATGGTAAAGGTATCAGAAGTTGAGATTATAACAGCGGGGTCATCTTGTCCAGGAAAGTATATTGCAATCGTTCATGGTGATGTTGCAGCCGTTCAGGCTTCAGTCAGTGTAGGTGAAAAGATGGCTGAAGAATATTTGGTAGATTCCATCATTATCCCCAATGTCAGTCCTGAAGTATTTCCTGCGATCACAGGCACGTCAATGCCGGATCGGATTCAGGCATTGGGAATCATTGAATCTTTCTCTTTATCAACGATGATCCTTGCAGCAGATGCCATTTTAAAAACGGCTGATGTTTCAGCACTTGAAATCCGTTTAGGAAATGGAATCGGAGGTAAAGCTTACTTTACATTTACAGGTGATGTAGCTGCTGTAGAAACAAGCATTGAAGCAGGAAAAGAAATCGCAAAAGAAAAAGGAATGCTCGTGAATGCAGAAGTGATTCCATCGCCATCCGAAAGGCTGATCCCATGTCTAATTTAATTCATTTAACTAACTGAAAGGGGGTGAGGATATGAAGACATTAATCTGCGTGAAAGATGTTGAGGCTCTGGTTAAACAAGGACAAAAGGTATTTTATATTGATCAAAACACGATTATAACTCCTTCTGCTAAGGATGCAGCAAGTGCTGGCGGAATAGAGTTTTCCTACGAAAAAAAATGCTGTGAAGAAAAATCTCCTGAAACACAAAAGGCTGATAAGAGTGAGATTGACAGCAATATGATTTATGAGGTGCTCAAGGCTTTAGCGGATAAAGGACTTTTAAAAGGGATGTTTGATAACCTTCCACAGCAGCCATATACTGCTGAACGGGACGCAAGTGGTTTGAAGCTGGTTCGAGGCAATTCGGTTAAATATGATTACTTTGATACCGGAAATTCAAACAATAAAGTTTTTTATCAGGAATTAATCAGTAAAGAGGATTCCTCCATGAGCGCAGGATTTTTAACCATTGAAAAATCCAGCTTTGAATGGGAACTGTGTTATGAAGAAATAGATTATGTCATTGAGGGCACCTTGACGATCACGATTAATGGCAAAACATTTACGGCATATGCTGGTGATGTGCTCTGTGTACCTTCAGGCTCTAAGGTAGTTTGGGGTTCACCTGATAAAGCTAAAATCTTCTATACTACATATCCAGCCAATTGGGCTGATCTTATGGAGAATTAGGAGGGAACTAAATGCAGTCACTCGGGTTAATTGAAACAACAGGACTTTTAGCTGCAATCCAAGGCGCAGATGCCATGCTCAAGGCAGCAGAGGTTACTCTCGTGGATAAAACGAATGTTGGCGGAGGACTTGTTTCGATCACTGTTACCGGAGATGTTGCTGCTGTAAAAGCAGCTGTCGAATCCGGTACAGCGGCGATAAGACAAATAAACGGCCAATTACTGATATCGTCTCATGTTATCCCCCGCCCCCATGAGGAATTGGAGAATTTGATATTTACAGCAAATCCTTTTGAAACTATGAGCATAATAAACTCTGATTCAATGGAAACGGTGCCTCAAGAATTGGTGGATGATGAGCCTTTAGCAGAAGAAAAAAGAGAGACTACTTTTGAGACAGAAGAATTACATAAAAACATATTTGATCAAATTGTATTTGAATATGGGATTGATGAAGCAATTAAGGTTCTTAGTAAGCTAAGGGTAACCAAGCTGCGCCATCTTGCCCGTGAATTTAAAGAGCTGGGAATGGCCGGAAGAACCATTTCAAAAGCAGATAAGAAAACTTTGCTGGAAAGCTTTAAGGATTATTATGGACAACATGTCTAGAAATAATACTAGGAACATAGCTTCATAGATTTGAAAAGAAGAAAGGAGGAATCCTCTTATGGAGAATTTCGACTATGATTTAAGGTCTATACAACAAGTAAGGAATCTTGCAAATCTGGGCAAGGTAGCGGCAGATCAAATTGCTGAATATACAGAAGAGCAAATTGATAGAATCCTGCGCAATATGGTAAAAGCTGCCTCAGAAAAAGCTGTTCATCTTGCAAAAATGGCAGTAGATGAAACAGGTTTTGGAAAAGTGGAAGATAAAACATATAAAAATCACTTAGCTTCAGCAATATTATATAAAGCAATTAAAAATGTCAAAACCATTGGTGTGATTCGGGAAGATCAAGAAAAAAAGGTTATCGATTTTGCTGAGCCAGTCGGATTAATAATGGGAATTGTCCCCTCGACCAATCCGACTTCAACGGTTATTTATAAATCAATGATTGC
>JAUZQA010000629.1 GCA_030705665.1 Bacillota bacterium | reverse complement strand
TATACCATGTTCACCGTGCATGCTTGCCAGGGGGAACCCAAGAAACTCACCATAAATAATACCAAATATAAATGTTGATATCTGACAATAGAGCAGAATGTTCATTAGAGGCTTTACTGCATCTGATTTTACTAACGTTTTAATCGCCAGTGCCATTGCTCCCAATATAATAGCATACCCAATATCTCCGAGGATCAATCCGTATATCAGAGGGAACGTTATAAAGAGAATTGACGAGGGATCGATTTCGGTATATTTGGGTCTGGAATACAGATCCATGATCTCCTGCATAGGTGCTACTGGTTTTGAGTTGTTATACTCGACAGGTACATGTCCTTCTTCCTCTTCTTCTTCCTCAATTTCTGTTGAGGTGACATATGCCCGGCCGTTTGTAGCACTATTAACAGTGCTGACCACTTTATCATAATCCTCGCTGGCGGCCCAGCCTTCTATAATAAAGGCATTCTGGGATGTAGCGATTCTTAAGGGCAGTTCTGCCTTCTGGTTTTCGATACTCAAGACCTCATCACTGGCAAGGAGGAAATCAGAATACTGTGCTTTCATTGCTTCGACTTCTTTCCTGAGCGACTCGATCTTTCTGGAGGCTTCAGCCTCATTCTGTTCTGTTGACTTCAATAAATCGCTTGGAACACCACCTCTTTCCGGAACTCTAAGATCTCTAAATTCGAGCTTCTGAAGCACTTCCTGGATTCTGTCAGCATCTTTTTTGTCTACGAAAAGTACGATCGTTTTTGCTTGTGGATCATAGTACAATTCATAAGCCTGTGTGATGCTTGAAATTTGATCCTCTTCCAGATTTCCTTTTATTGATCCTGCGAAAACCTTGAGGTTCTCATAACCACGATAATAGTCAAAATCGAGATTTATGGACAGGAATGGGAGAAGATCTCTTTTCTGAGCTTCCAGGTCCTTCAAATCGGTCTCACATTTACTGATCATTGCGGATTTTTCTGAGATGGCCCTATCCAGTTGATTCAATTTTGTGTCAAGTTCACGCAGAACTGAATCAGCTTTCTGGACTGCCGGTTGTTTTGGTTCAATCCCCAGGAAATTGGAGATGGAGCGGATCTTCACAAGCTTTTTAGATACTTCTTCTGCGTTTTGAAATGGCTTGCTGATCTTAAAACCAGACTCATCTTCAATAAAATCTTCAATATGAAAGAGATTAGAATCATGAAGTGCATCGACGGTTGCTTTTAAAACGCTTTTGTGCCCAACAATAAAGGCTTTTGTCATCCTTTTGGGTCTACTCATGTACTGCCCTCTCAAACTCTGTTAATAAGTATTCTACCGCTTTGTCAACATCGGCTTGAGCTTTCTGGGCCATGGCCAAAGCATTTCCTTCACCATCTTTTATTATCTTGTCTCTCTCAACCAGAATTTTTTCTTCACCAGATTTAAAGGAATCTTGTGCAGCTTTGTTTGAATCAACTTCAGCTTGTTTCAGGATTTCCCTCGCTTCAGCTCGAGCATCAGAGATACGTTTGTTTTTTACTACAATGGCTTCATCAATCACTTTTTTTGCATTCTCTTCTGCTTTTTTTATCTCAGATAAGATTTCATTTTTAGCCATGCGAATCTCCGTCTCTCAAAATTTAATATATAAATTAATAATTAAAAATCCCTACTCCAATGGAGGTAGTTAACAAACCTTTGCGAAAGAACTATATAACAGCTTCGGTTTTATCAAAGTAGAGTGGGGAAACTATAACGAAAAATCGTTATATATTCCATATACAGGAAGTTTTTAAGAAATTTATAATTATAAATAGCAACTTATGCAGTTAAAATGAAAAAGATTAAATACGACAGTAAAAAATAATTAAATCGCAACAGTGAATATAATTAACTATTGAAAAATAATCGAATATAATGTCGGAAAATAAAATGTAAAGGGTAACCCTAATTATTAGAGTTAAGATTGAAAGTATATTCAAAACTATATTAAAATCAGTTAAAAAATTATAAATGAATCATTATAGGAAAGATATTTTAGCCTTTCATGCTCTAAATAAAAGCTTATGAAGGTTTTTTTGAGTAAAGAACAGAAGTTACTTTATTTGAGGAATTTCGCAAAAATCTTTTTTCATTTAAGCCCAGTTTCAAGAAAATCAAACCTTTCAAAAGCCAACTTTCCTAAAATAAGTTTCTTTCCAACTCCAATAGTGCATTGATCGGTATGAAGGCTTCAGTATTCAACTTTCAAATTGGAACATCAGTCCATTTCAAGGAAGAAAAGGAAGTATTTCAGGAGAAAAACCCTGGAAAAAAATTATTTTCCAGATAACCAATTAAAAAACAAATTAAAAAAATAACATAAAAAATGTTATTTAAGCCTGTAAGGAATTTTTGCACCCTTAGGAATTGTATGAATATATTCCTTCCGGAAATCGGGGTTGCGCATCATGCAATAAGCTGCATTATCCTTTTTATAGGCATTATGCCTACCCATACGCTTCCAGATAACTTCCAAGGGGTCTTCACAGATGTTTCCAAAAGAGAGAGGAGTATAGGCACAAGGCATCACTTCTCCGTCCGAAGCAACATGCATCCAGCGTCTTCCCGCAAAGCACCCAAATAGGCTCGGGCCCATAAAATATGGGAACGCGGTGACCCTGGGACCTTCAGGTTTAGAATTCATTGTTTTCTGGAATTTTTCAAGCCTTGAGACATCTTTCTCCCCTATTACCTCATCCTCGTGATC